>JACPDP010000023.1 GCA_016183945.1 Magnetospirillum sp. | reverse complement strand
CTCCAGTCCCTATGGCCGGCTTGGCGGGGGAGGACGTGCCACTTCTGCGCGTTCATCCACCTCAAAAAAGCGCCATGAAGGGGCGGATGTCCGGATGAACCAAAATTCATGTCTTCATTTTCTTGCATTTATGCCGCGAAGAATCAAAAGTGCCGTGATCAAACCTGCCCAGCGAATGACCAGAATCACTCGGCACTTGATGCGCGGCGCTATGGCGCGCCGCGCTACGCTCATGAATGGAGACGTCAAATGCCGAACGGCACCGTCAAATGGTTTAACAGCACTAAGGGTTTCGGCTTCATCGCTCCGGATAACGGCGGCGCCGACGTGTTCGTCCACATCTCGGCCGTCGAGCGCGCCGGCCTGAACGGCCTGAACGATGGCCAGAAGGTGTATTTCGAGGAAGAGCAAGACCCCCGCAAGGGCAAGACCTCTGCGGTCAACCTGAAGGCGCTTTAGCACTCCGATCGGGCCGGCGGCGCGCAAGCCCGCCGGCCCTTTTGGTTGACGCCATCCAGACTCCCAGAATCTTCCAGCGAGTGCACATGACTCCCCCTGAGATCGCCCGGGTCGAAGCCTATCTACGGGCCACCTTCGGCAATTCCAAGATCAGGATCGAACCGGTCAAGAAGCGCGGCGCACCCGTCGAGGTCTCCATCGCCGGCGAGTTCATCGGCGTCCTTCACCGCGATGAGGACGAAGGCGAGGTGTCCTACTCGCTCAATATCAGCATCCTCGAAGAGGATCTCCCCACCCTGGCCGGCAAATAGCAGGGCGCCTCCCGGCCGCCCCGCCGGGTCGGGCAAGGGCGAAAGCCATCGTCCCCGCCCGCCCCTCAGCCCACCTC
This sequence comes from Magnetospirillum sp., assembly GCA_016183945.1. The sequence continues at coordinate 28,524 of JACPDP010000023.1, read as the reverse complement.
GCCGCTCGCGGCAACACTCACTTGCGCGCCTTGCGTGCCGCATAGCGGGCATCGCGGGCCGCCTTGCGCTCGGCCTCGTGCGCGAGCCGTGCGGCGGCGGCTTCGACCTCGGCCGCCGCATGGGCAGCCTGCTCGGCGATGGCCAGGGCCTCGGCGGCCGCCTGTGCCGCCTTGCGGTCGGCGATGGCCTGCGCCTTGGCGGCCTCCTTCTCGGCCTTGCGCCGAGCCTCGCGCTCGGCCCGGGCGGCGGCGGCAGCCTGGCGAGCGGCCTGTTGCTCCAGGAACGCCGGGTCATTGACGTCCACCTTGTTGGCTCGCCATTTCTCCACCAGCGCCTGCTTGGCGGCTGCGGCTGCGGTCATGCGTTCGCCAAAGCCGGCAACGGCCTTGGATTTGCGATGCTTATCAAGCTTTTGCATATATTCTCCGTCATCGGGAACGCCGGCCGAAGCGGCATCATCGGAAGCCGGCCAAAATATTGGAACCCCGCCCCGCGAGGAAGCCGAATAATGGGGGGAATCGCACACGGGAATTCCTTGCATATTGGGGCGCAACCGATTCTACCCGGGGGACGGTTGAATGGAGGGCGGACTGACGGACCCGCGGGGCGGCAATGCGAAGCGCCACGATTTGCCGGAGATTCTGATGACCGCGCCGTGCACGTTCCTGTGCCGTGCACGTTCCTGTGCGGGGGTGAGAGCTGCGTCGACATGGCGGATTTGGCGGCGGAAAAGGAAATTTTCCTGCGGGAATTTCTGGCCCTGAAGCACGGCCTTCCGAGCCGCGACACGTTCAGCCGGCTATTTCGGCTGCTCGATCCGGACGCCTTTCGGGCTTGCTTCCAGACCTTCGTGGCGCGCCTGGCGGACGCATGCGAGGGCGGCGTGCCGTGGTGGTCGGGGAATTCACCCCTTGAGCTTGTATCCCGTCGCGAACATCCGGTAGGTGGCGGCGGCCAGCATCAGGTTGGTGGCGCCCACCAGCGCCACCCCCAGCCACACCGGCCCGTCCGATTGGCCGATGAAGCCATAGCGGAATCCGTCGATCATGTAGAAAAACGGATTCATCAGGGCGACGGCGTGGAAGCCCTCGGGCAGCCGCTCGATGGAATAGAAGGTGCCCGACAGGAACGACAGCGGCGTCACCAGAAAATTGGTGACGGCGGCCATGTGGTCGAACTTGTCGGCCCAGATGCCGCCCATCATGCCCAGCAGCGACAGCATCAACGAGCCCATCACCGCGTGATAGGCGATCAGCGGCAGGCTGTGGGCGTGCATGGGGACGAACACCGCCATGCCGGCAGTCACCGCCATCCCCACCACCACGCCGCGCGCCACGCCGCCCAGCGCCACCGCGGCGGTCAGCTCGGCGGCCGACAGCGGCGGCATCAGCATGTCGACGATATTGCCCTGCACCTTGGCGATGATCAGCGACGACGAGGTGTTGGCGAAGGCGTTCTGCACCATGGCCATCATGATCAGGCCGGGCGCCAGGAACTCGACGAAGGGCACGCCCTTGACCTCGGCCGCCACCCGGTCCAGCGCCAGGGCGAACACCGCCAGGAACAGCAGGGTGGTGACCACCGGGGCCAGGATGGTCTGGAAATAGACCTTGAGGAAGCGCCGCACTTCCTTGAGCAGCAGCGTCCAGGCGCCCAGCCAGTTGATCGCACCGTAGACCCGGGGCTGGGGAGGAAGGGTGCGTATGTCGCTCACCATGGTATTGTCGCTCCATGATCGCCGACCGCGAGCGCCGCCCGCCACCGAAGATAACGCCATCCTACATCGAGAATGCCGCGCTGCATTACCTCGAACGCTTCGCCTCGTCCACCGCCAACCTTAAACGGGTCCTCATGCGCAAGGTCGACCGCTCCCTGGCCCATTGGGGCGGCGAACGGCCCGAGGCGGCCCGGATGGTCGATGCGGTGCTGGCCAGGCTGGCCGGCCTGGGCTATCTCGACGACGCCGCCTATGCCGCGGCCAAGGTGCGCGGCCTGCACCGGCGGGGCACCAGCGGGCGGGGCATCCGCGCCGTCCTCGCCGCCAAGGGGGTCGCCGCCGAGCAGGCCGACGCGGCCTTGGGCACCCTGACGGACGAGGCCCCCGACCCCGAACTGGCCGCCTGCCTCACCCTGGCGCGCCGCCGCCGTCTGGGGCCATTCCGCAAGCCCGAGGCCCAGGCGGCGTTCCGCGACAGGGACATGGCGGCCTTGGGCCGGGCGGGGTTCTCGTGGGACGTGGTCAAGCGGGTGATGGCGGGAGACCTCAGCGGCTCGTCCAGATGACGATCGTCGAGGGATTGAGGGCATCGGAGGGGAAGAGAACTGGAACCCAACCGGTTCGATATGCACACCGACGACCTGCTCGGCACAGTCCGCCACATGAGAAATTAGAGCACCGTGGCCGATGGTGGCGCAAGCGGATTGGGGGTTGCCGGCGCGTTGCCGAACCACACCGTGGTCTGCGGGAAGGGCATTTCGATGCCCTCCGCGTCGAAGCGTTTCTTCACACGGCGATTGAATTCGCGCAGCACCGGCCATTTCTCGGCGGGCAGCGTCTTGATGCGGGCGCGGATCACCACCGCCGAGGCGTCGAAGCGTTCCACACCCAGCACCTCCAATGGCTCCACGATCCCGGCCGCCCAACGCGGGTCGGCCTGCATTTCGGCGCCGATCCCGGCCAGCACCGCCGACACCCGGTCGGTGTCCTCGCGGTAGGCGACGCCCACGTCCATCACCGCGTAGCTGAAGCCCTTGGTCAGGTTGACCACCGTGGTCACCGCGCTGAACGGAATGGTGTGCAGGCTGCCCTGGGCGTCGCGCAGGCGGATGGCACGGATGGAGATGGCTTCCACCGCGCCGGCGTGCTCGCCCACCTTGACCGCGTCGCCCACCGCGATGGTGTCCTCGAACAGGATGAAGGCGCCGGTGATGATGTCCTGCACCAGCTTCTGCGCGCCGAAGCCCACCGCGATGCCCACCACGCCGGCGCCGGCCAGCAGCGGCGCGATGTTGACGCCCAGTTCGGACAGCACGATCAGCGATACCAGCACCAGCAGCACCAGGAACACCGCGTTGCGGGCCAGCGGCAGCAGGGTACGGGCCCGCGACGAGCGCTCGCGGGCATGGCCGTCGGAGTCGGTGGCGGTGAGGTAGCGCTCGATGGCGCCGTGCACCAGTTCCCACACCACCAGGGCGGCCACCAGCACCACGGCGATGCTGACGCCCGAGGACAGCACCCGCTTGCCCGGCTGGCTGGCCAGGGCGCCCAGGATGTCCATGCCCCAGGCCTGCGCCAAGGCCAGCAGAGTGAGCATGCCCACCGTGCCGCGCAGCACCAGGTGGAGGATGGGCAGATAGCGATTGGCGCGGGCCTCCAGCAGCGGGAAACGGTCGCGGGTGTCCTGGCCGATGGCGAAGCCGCGGTCGATGGCGCGGCGAAGCACGGCCGACAGCCCGGCCGACAGCGCCAGGATCACCGCCGTCAGCACCGTGGCGCGCAGCATGAATTCGAAACCGCCGCGCACCTGCAGCGCCCACACCAGATAGACCGCGGCAATATAGAGCACCGCCAGCACATGCCAGACATCCGCCAATCGGGTGCGGAATGCCTGCAGCCGCTCGCCGAACAACGGACGCTCCGAGGGCCGGCGCAGCCCCTCGGCCACGGCGTTGCGGTTCTGCAGAACGAAGATCGCCATCATGGTGGCCACCGCCAGGCCCAGCGATTTCAGCACGAACAGATGGGCGCCGGCCGGCAGCCCCAGCAGGCGGGCGGCTTCCACCGCGAACCAGCCGAACACGCCGAAGCCGGCCAGGCGGCGGACCCAGATCACCAGGTATTCGGCGGTCTCGTCATCCACCGGCAGCAGGCGCAGGCTCGGCAGCCTGGGCGAGGCCAGGGTCCGCGCCGCCACCATCACCAGCCGCACCGCGGCATAGGCGGCGATGGCCAGCGGCACCGCCACCTTCTCCGGCCCGGTCAGGCGGAACATCAGGGCGGTGGCCCAGCCGGCGGCGGCGAAGGCGGCCACCGGCAGCAGATCGGCCAGGGTGCGCCCCCCCACCGCCAGCGCCAGGGCCAGCGGTTCCGGCTTGGCCGGCGACGGCCGGCCGCGGCGCCAGCGCACAATCAGGGCGGCCAGCAGTTGGTCGACCGCGATGCCCGCCCCCAGCACCGCGGCCAGCCGCAGCAGCACCTCGCCGAGATGGCGCCGCACCAGTTCATCGGCCGCCTGGCCCACCAGCCACTCGGCCAGGCGGGGCAGGTCGCGGGCGGCGTCCACCGCCTCGGTGACCTGGTCGCCCAGGATGTCGAGCCGCTCGGAGAGGCGGGCCAGCGGGCCGTCGTCGGCCTCGGCCCTGACCTTGGCCTGGGCGTGCAGCAGCGTCTTCAACTGCCCCACCAGATGGGCGCGGGACTTGTCGTCCTCCAGCGTCGAGACCAACTTCTCCAACTCGACGTCCTGCGGTGGCTGCGCCACGGCGGGCGGCGACAGCAGGGTGGCCAGCAGGCACAGCAACGCACCATAATGGCGGGCACGGAAGAACGAGGGGGGCATGGCGGCTTTTTTGCTGTGAGTGATTTCCCGGACGCATAAACCACCCCAGTTTGACCAAAATGGGGCGGAAGCGGCGCCAGCCCATTTTACACCGAAATCAAGGGTTCGACATCATGGCCGACGACGTCACCATCTATCACAACCCGCGTTGCAGCAAATCACGCGAAACCCTGGCGCTGATCGAGGACAAGGGCATCCGGCCGCGGGTGGTGGAATACCTCAAACAACCCCCCTCGGCGGCCGAACTGGGGCGTATCCTGGCCCTGCTGGGCAAGCGGCCGCGCGACATCCTGCGACGCAAGGAGGCGGCCGAAGCCGGCATCGAGGCCGAGTCCCTCAGTGATTCCGCGCTGCTGGCCGCCATGGTGGCCCATCCGGCGGTGATCGAGCGGCCCATCGTGGTCACCGGCGGCCGGGCGGCGCTGGGACGTCCGCCGGAAAGTGTTCTGGACATCCTCTAGCTCTCTCGGACGAGGTACCCTATCTCCTATGCAGCCTTGCTCCGGACGGGGCGGCGGAGGCAGCCTTTCGCTTCGGCAGGCGAGGAGAGCGGTGAGCATGGGCAGGGACCTCTACCACCATCACATGGAACAGCGCCTGCGTGACCTGACGGTTCAGATCGAAAGCGTCAAGGCGCGCTTGGCCGAAAGCGGCACTCCATCGGTCATGGTCGAGCTGGCCGGCCAGATCGCCGCCCTCGAAGCCCGGCGCGACCAGGTGAGCGGGAAGCTCACCGCCCTGGAACACGAGCCGGACGGCACCTGGGAAGAACTCAGGGCCGAGATCGAGGACGAGTGGGACTGCCTCGCCCAGGATTTCGAGGAGAGGATGGCCAATCTGGTTTAGGGTCTCCCCTCCTCTACCCCTTCACAGCGTCATAGCAGGCCAGCACCGCCATGTTGACGATGTCGGTGGCGGTGGCATCCATGGAGGTGATCTGGATGGGGCGGGACAGGCCCATCATGATCGGCCCGATGGTGCTGCCGCCGCCGAGCTTCTGCACCAGCTCGGCACCGATATGGGCGGAATACAGCCCGGGCATGATCAGGATATTGGCCGGCTCGGACAGGCGGCAGAACGGGTAGTGCCGCAGCAGCTCGGGGTCGAGGGCCACGTCGGCCGCCATTTCACCGTCATATTCGAAATCGACCTTGCGCTCGTCGAGGATGGCCACCGCCTCCCGCACCCGCTCGGCGCGGTCGGACCATGGATTGCCGAAGGTGGAGTAGGACACCAGGGCGACCCGCGGGTTGTGGCCCATCTGGACCGCCTTGCGGGCGGTCTGCACCGCGATGTCGGCCAACTGCACGGGCGTCGGCGTCTCGTGCACGGTGGTGTCGGCGATGAACACCACACGGCCGCGGCTGATCAGCACCGTCATGCCGAACAGCAGCTCGCCCGGCGTCGCGTCGACCACCCGCTTGATCTCGTCGAAGGCCTGCCAGTAATTGCGGGTCAGGCCGGTGACCATGGCATCGGCGTCGCCCGCCTCCACCATCAGGGCGCCGAAGATGTTGCGCTCCTGGTTGACCATGCGGCTGACGTCGCGATACAGGGCGCCGCGGCGCTGCAGGCGCTTGTACAGCATCTCGGTATAGGCCTTGGTCTGCTTCGACAGCTTGGCGTTGACGATATCGAGCCAGCCGGAGTCGGCGGGCAGGCCGATGCGCTGCATGGTCTCGCGGATGCGGTCCTCGCGGCCCAGCAGGATCGGGTGCCCGAGGCCATCGTTGTGAAACGCCATGGCGGCGCGGATCTGCTTTTCCTCCTCGCCCTCGGCGAACACCACCCGGCGCGGATGGCGTTTCACCACCGCGGTGATGGCGTGCATGCTGGCGGCGGTGGGATCGAGGCGGGCCGACAACTGCTGGCGGTAGCCCTCCATGTCGACGATGGGCTTGCGGGCGACGCCGGAATCCATGGCCGCCTTGGCCACCGCCGGCGGGATGGAGGAGATCAGCCGGGGATCGAACGGCACCGGGATGATGTATTCCGGCCCGTAGCGCAGGCGGCGGCCGGAATAGGCGGCATCGACCTCGTCGGGCACGTCCTCGCGGGCCAGGGCGGCGATGGCCTTGGCGGCGGCGATCTTCATCTCCTCGTTGATGGTGCTGGCGCGCACGTCCAGCGCGCCGCGGAAGATGTAGGGGAAACCCAGCACGTTGTTGATCTGGTTGGGATAGTCCGAGCGGCCGGTGGCGACGATGGCGTCCTTGCGCACCGACTTGACCTCGGCCGGCGTGATCTCGGGGTCGGGATTGGCCATGGCGAAGATGATCGGCTTATCGGCCATCCGAGCCACCATGGCGGCCGTCACCGCGCCCTTCGCCGACAGGCCCATGAACATGTCGGCGCCTTCCAGCGCCTCGGCCAGGGTGCGGGCCGAGGTGGCCGCCGCGTGGGCCGACTTCCATTGGTTCATGCCCTCGGTGCGGCCCTGATAGATGGTGCCCTTGGTGTCGCACAGGATGACGTTGTTGTGGCGCACGCCCAGCGCCTTGATCAGCTCGACGCAGGCGATGCCGGCGGCGCCGGCGCCGTTGACCACCACCTTCAGCTTGGAGAAGTCGCGCCCGGTCAGGTCGCAGGCGTTGAGCATGCCGGCGGCGGCGATGATGGCGGTGCCGTGCTGGTCGTCGTGGAACACCGGGATGGGCATCAGCTCGCGCAGGCGCTGCTCGATGATGAAACACTCGGGCGCCTTGATGTCTTCCAGGTTGATGCCGCCGAAGGTGGGGCCGAGATAGCGCACGGCGCCGATGAATTCCTCGACATCCCTGGTGTCGACCTCGAGGTCGATGGCGTCCACGTCGGCGAAGCGCTTGAACAGCACCGCCTTGCCCTCCATCACCGGCTTGCCGGCCAGCGCCCCCAGGTCGCCCAGGCCGAGCACCGCGGTGCCGTTGGAGATCACCGCCACCAGATTGCCCTTGGCGGTGTAGTCATAGGCCAGCGACGGATCGCGCGCGATGTGCAGGCAGGGGAAGGCGACACCGGGGGAATAGGCCAGCGCCAGGTCGCGCTGGGTGGCCATCGGCTTGGTCGGGCAGACCTCGATCTTGCCCGGCCGCCCCGAGGCGTGCATCAGCAGGGTGTCGCATTCGAGGGTGTCGTTGCCGTTGGCCTCGTCGCCCACCGGTGAGGAGATCGGGGAGGGGGGGTGGCTGGTCATGTGGTCTCCCTGGAGCTTCATTGTTGCGAGCCCCCTTCGAAAGCTGCCCAAGAGGCACTCATCCGGGTGAGGCGATTGTCTTGCATCCACACATGGAACCGCCCTCATGCTGAGGCGGCTGCGGCGCCGCCGTCTCGAAGAGTGGCTCCGAAATCCCTTCCCTATGCCCGCCGTGCGAACAGGTGGACGTTGCCGGCCCCCTGCTCGACCAGCACCCGCTTGGCCGTGTCGACCTCGGCCTCGTGGTCGACGGTCACCCACAGGATGACGCTGCCGGCGGCCAGTGCCCGGGCGAAATCCTCGGAGTCGGGGATGGCGGACACCTCGTCGAGCAGCTCCTTGGCGGCGGCGCCGCCGACGCCCGCCGCCACCAGGCCGGCAATCGCCGCTCCGGTGGGGCCGGCGGCCATGGCGATCAGCCCGGCGGCCACCAGCGGACCCTCGTATTTGAGCTCGCCCACCAAGGCGGTGAGCGCATCCCGCCACGGTTTGGCCTCGTGCCCGGCGGCGTCGAGCGAATCGTGGGACGCCAGCACGGACAGGTCACTGCGGGAAAAGCCGGCCTTCAGCAATGCGGTGACGGCGGCTTCGAAGCGAGCGCGGTCGGCGAAGGTGCCGACCATTTCGCGGATGGAGGTAGTCTCAACCATGGCGTCGTCTCCTCCTGTATCCCGGGTATTGTGCTCCAGCCGCGCGACGCTGCCTAGGGGTGTCGGCATTTGCCACGCCTGACCACCGTGGTAAGGTGCCTCGCCCGAACCGCATATCTCTGAAGTCGCAACGCCGATGGCCGAAAGTTCCATCCCTCCCCGCGAGCCCGGCCCCCCCGCCGAGCTTGGCGACGCCACGCCGATGATGGTGCAGTACCTCGCCATCAAGCGGGCGCATCCCGATTGCCTGCTGTTCTACCGTATGGGCGACTTCTACGAGCTGTTCTTCGACGATGCCGTCAAGGCCTCGGCCGCGCTCGACATCGCCCTGACCAAGCGCGGCAAGCACCTGGGGGACGACATCGCCATGTGCGGCGTGCCGGTGCGCGCCTACGAGGCCTATCTGCCGCGGCTGGTGCGGGCCGGCTTCAAGGTGGCCATCGCCGAGCAGATCGAGGACCCCGCCGAGGCCAAGAAGCGCGGCGGCAAGTCGGTGGTGGCGCGCGGCGTCATCCGGGTCATCACCGCCGGCACCCTCACCGAGGACACCCTGCTCGATGCCCGTGCCCACAACTACCTGACGGCGGTGGCCGAGGCGCAGGGGGCGTTGGGGCTGGCCTGGGTCGACGTCTCCACCGGCGACCTCGCCATGCAGCGCATCGAGCCGCGCAGCCTCGCCGCCGCCCTCGCCCGTCTGTCGCCCACCGAACTGCTGGTGCCCGACCGCCTGCTGCAGGCCGAGGGGCTGTTCGAGGTGTGGGCCGAGTGGACGGACGCCCTGACGCCGCTGCCCTCGGTGCGCTTCGACTCCGAGAACGCGCGGCGCCGCCTCGAAACGCTGTACGGCGTCGGCGCGCTGGACGGCTTCGGCGCCTTCACCCGCCCCGAGTTGGCGGCCGGCGGCGCCCTGGTGGACTATGTCGAGCTGACCCAGAAGGGCAAGCTGCCGCTGCTGAAGCCGCCGCGCCGCCTCGCCGAGGGCGCGGTGATGGAGATCGACGCCGCCACCCGCCGCAACCTGGAACTGGCCGCCACCCTGACCGGCGAGCGCCGCGGCTCGCTGCTGGCCACCATCGACCGCACGGTGACCGGCAGCGGGGCGCGGCTGCTGGCGGCGCAACTGGCGGCACCGCTGACCGAGCCGGCCGCCATCGACGGACGCCTCGACATGGTGGCCTTCTTCGTCGAGCACGAGGGGGTGCGCGCCGCCGTGCGCGAGGCGCTGAAGCGCTGCCCGGACATGGAACGCGCCCTGTCGCGGCTGTCGCTGCAACGGGGCGGCCCGCGCGATCTCGCCAATCTGCGCGACGCCCTGGCCGAGGTGCCCGGCCTGCGAACCCGGCTGGCCCAGCCGGCGCTCGACGCCCCGCCCGGCCTGGCCGCCTGCGGCCGGGCCATGGGCGAGCACTCGGTGCTGGTGGACCGCCTGACCCGCGCCCTGGCCCCCGAGCTGCCGTTGAACCAGCGCGACGGCGGCTTCATCCGCGAGGGCTACCACCCCGGCCTCGACGAGTTGAAATCGTTGAAGACCGAAGGCCACGGCGCCCTGATGCGCCTGGAGCGCCGCTATGCCGAGGAGACCGGCGTCGGCGCCCTCAAGATCCGCCACAACAACATCATCGGCCACCACATCGAGGTGCCGGCCAAGCAGGCGGACAAGCTGGATACCGTCTTCATCCACCGCCAGACCATGGCCAGCGCGGCGCGCTATACCACCACCGAGCTGATCGGGCTGGCCGAGCGCATCACCGGCGCCGCCGCCCGCGCCCTGGCCCTGGAACTGGAGCTGTTCGACGCCCTGGTGGGCGAGGTCACCGGCCGCGCCGCCGCCATCGCCGAGGCGGCCGCCGCCCTGGCCACCCTCGACGCCTCCGCCGCCCTGGCCGAACTGGCGGTCGAGCGCAACTGGTCGCGGCCGGTGGTGGACGACTCCGCCGCCTTCCTGATCGAGGGCGGCCGTCACCCCGTGGTGGAAGCGGCGCTGGAGGCCGCCCACACCGGCGCCTTCGTCGCCAACGACTGCGACCTGTCGGAAACGCAGCGGCTGTGGCTGGTCACCGGCCCCAACATGGCCGGCAAGAGCACCTTTCTGCGCCAGAACGCCCTGATCGCCGTTCTGGCCCAGATGGGCTCGTTCGTGCCGGCGGCCCGCGCCCGCCTGGGCGTGGTCGACCGCCTGTTCAGCCGGGTCGGCGCCGCCGACGACCTGGCGCGCGGGCGATCCACCTTCATGGTCGAGATGGTGGAGACGGCGGCCATCCTCAACCAGTCCGGCCCGCGCGCCCTGGTCATCCTCGACGAGATCGGCCGCGGCACCGCCACCTTCGACGGCCTGTCCATCGCCTGGGCGGTGGTGGAACAACTGCACGAAACCAACCGCTGCCGCGCCCTGTTCGCCACCCATTACCACGAGCTGACCAAGCTCACCGCCCGCCTGCCGTCGCTGTCCTGCCACATGATGCGGGTCAAGGAGTGGCAGGGCGAGGTGGTGTTCCTGCACGAGGTGGGCGCCGGCGCCGCCGACCGGTCCTATGGCATCCACGTCGCCCGCCTCGCCGGCCTGCCCGCCGCGGTGATCGGCCGCGCCGAGGAGGTGCTGGCCATGCTGGAAACCTCGGACCAGGCCTCCGGGCTGGCGCGGCTGGTCAACGACCTGCCGCTGTTCGCCGCCATGCCGCCCAAGCCCCGCCCGCCCGCCGGCCCGCCTTCCGCCGCCCTGGAGCGCCTCAAGGCGGTCAATCCCGACGAGCTGACCGCCCGCCAGGCGCTGGATCTGGTCTATGAGCTGAAGGGGCTTACGCTGCCTAAATCGCAGGCATAATTTCGCACTGCCGAATCGGCTGGCGATCGATGCGGATGCCCTCATATAATCCGGCCATGAGCAAAATTCACGACCAGCGCAGCATCGTGGATCGCCGCGCCCTGGTGGCGCGGCTGGCGGCGCCGGACCCCGAGGATCTTCCCAAACACAAGCGCCGCGCCCGCGTGCTCGACGTGTTCAAGGATGCCCTCGCCCAGGGCCGCGCCGAGATCCGCTGCCGCTTCGACGCCAAGGGCGACGGCGCCGAAGTGGTGAAGCAGAACTGCTTCCTCATCGACCAGTTGGTGCGCACCGTTCACGACTACGCCGCCGAACACGAGTTCGGACAGGGCGTGCGCACCACCGGCGAGGCCATGAGCCTGGTGGCGGTGGGGGGCTATGGCCGCGGCGAACTCAGCCCGCAGTCCGACATCGACATCCTGTTCCTGCTGCCCTACAAGCGCACGCCGTGGCACGAACAGCTGGTGGAATACATCCTCTACATGCTGTGGGACATGGGGCTGACGGTGGGGCACTCGACCCGCACCCCCGAGGAATGCGTCAAGCACGCCCGCGCCGACGTCACCATCCGCACCGCCCTGCTCGAAGCGCGCTGGCTGTGGGGCGAGCAGTCGCTGTTCTTCGACCTGCAGACCCGCTTCCGCGACGAGGTGATGGCCGGCACCGCCGATGAGTTCGTCGACTCCAAGCTGGCGGAGCGCGATGCGCGGCTTAGACAGATGGGCGATTCGCGTTACGTGCTGGAGCCCAACGTCAAGGAGGGCAAGGGCGGCCTGCGTGATCTCCATACGCTGTACTGGATCGCCAAGTACCTCTACCGGGTGAAGGATGTCGCCCAACTGGTGGAGATGGGGGTGATCAGCAGGAATGCCGCCACCCGCTTCACCAAGGCGCAAGCCTTCCTATGGACGGTGCGCTGCCACCTGCATTATGTGACCGGGCGCGCCGAGGAGCGCCTCACCTTCGACGTGCAGCAGGAAATCGCCAGGCGCATGGGCTATGCCGACCGCGCCGGCTCGCGCGGCGTCGAGCGCTTCATGAAGCACTATTTCCTGATCGCCAAGGACGTCGGCGATCTGGTGCGCCTGTTCTGCGCCATCGCCGAGGAGCAGCAGAAGCGCAAGCCCAGGCTGCGGCTGAGCAGCCTGCTGTTTCTCAAGCGCTCCACCATCAACGGCTTCAAGCTGGACGGCGACCGTCTGACGGTGACCGCCGACGACCAGTTCGAGAAGGACCCGGTGGCGATGATCCGCCTGTTCCACACCGCGTTGGAACACGACGTCGACATCCACCCCAAGGCCGCCGATCTGGTCCATCGCAACCTCAAGCGCATCGACGCCAAGATGCGCCAGGATCCCGAGGCCAACCGTCTGTTCGTCGCCATGCTGACCTCGAAGAAGAACCCCGAGGTGGCGCTGCGCCATATGAACGAGGCCGGCGTGCTGGGCCGCTTCGTCCCCGACTTCGGCCGGGTGGTGGCGCAGATGCAATACGACATGTACCACGTCTACACCGTCGACGAGCACACCATCCAGGCCATCGGCATCCTGCATTCCATCGAGCGGGGCGAACTGACCGAAGAGGCGCCGATCTCGTCCGAGATCATCCACAAGGTGGCGTCGCGCCGGGCGCTCTACCTGGCGGTGTTCCTGCACGACATCGCCAAGGGCCGCAACGGCGACCATTCCCTGCTGGGCGCCGAGGTGGCGATGAAGCTGGGACCGCGCTTCGGACTGACCGACGCCGAGACCGAGACGGCGGCGTGGTGCGTGCGCCAGCATCTGCTGATGAGCCGCATCGCCTTCAAACGCGACATCGACGATCCCAAGACCATCCACGATTTCGCCGCCGTGGTGCAAAGCCCGGAGCGGCTGCGCCAATTGCTGCTGCTCACCGTCGCCGACATCCGCGCCGTGGGGCCGACGGTGTGGAACGCCTGGAAGGCCGGCCTGCTGCGCGAGCTTTATCTGCGCGCCGAAGAGGTGATGACCGGCGGCCTGACCATCGCCCATGCCCGCGACGCCCGCGTCAGAAACGCGCAGGACACCCTGGCCGCCGAGCTGCAGCGTGCCGGCTGGGCGGCGGCCGACATCGAGGCGCATCTCGCCCGCGGCTATCCCAGCTACTGGACCTCGTTCGACGCCGCCACCCATCTGCGCCACGCCCGGCTGGTACGCGAGGCCGAGGCCACCGGGGCGCCGCTGACCGTGGATTCCCGGGTGGACTGCCAGCGCGCCGTCACCGAGATCATCGTCTACACCGGCGATCATCCCGGCCTGTTCTCGCAAATCGCCGGCGCCATGGCGGTGTCGGGCGCCAACATCGTCGACGCCAAGATCATCACCCTGGCCAACGGCATGGCGCTGGACAGCTTCTGCATCCAGGACTCCGAGGGCGGCGCCTTCGACAGCCCGTCCAAGCTGGCCAAGCTGGCCGCCGCGGTGGAGCAGGTGCTGTCGGGCCGCGTGCGCCTGGACCGCGAGCTGGCGGCGCGCAAGGGCAAGCTGCCCAGCCGCGCCCACGTCTTCAAGGTGCCGCCGCGCGTCATCGTCGACAACAAGGCATCCAGCGCCCATACCGTGCTGGAGGTCAACGGCCGCGACCGGCCGGGGCTGCTCTACGACCTCACCGCCGCCATGACCCGGCTCGGGCTGCAGATCACCTCGGCGCACATTTCCACCTATGGCGAGCGGGTGGTGGACGTGTTCTACGTCAAGGACGTGTTCGGCCTCAAGGTCGAGCACGAGCGCAAACTCGCCGAGGTCAAGGCCGCGCTGTTCCGCGCCCTCGAAGAACCCGCCCAGCCGGTGGTCGAGGCCAAGGCGGCGGGGTAAACTCGCCCTCCCCCGCCTGTGGCAGGGGAGGGAAGGCGCCGCTTGTGTGCCATCTTTCCCTCTTGTGCGCCGCACAATGACGCAGCATTATTGCCGGCCAACCCCCTCCCCCCGCAAGAGGATTGCGCCGCCATGACCAACAAGCCGCCCCGCAAGTTCTTCGAGCCGCTGGCCATCGGTGCGCCGCAGCCCTATCGCGAGCTGCCGGTGCGGCTGGAGCGCATGATCCATTTCTTTCCGCCGGAGATCGGCCGTCAGGTCGACGTGCTGCTGGGCAACCTGGAGGACGCCATCCCCGCCGACGCCAAGGCGGCGGCCCGCGCCGGCTTCGTCGAAGTGGCCAAGGCCTGGGACAACCCGGGCACCGGCCTGTGGACGCGCGTCAACTGCCTCAACAGCCCGTGGTTCCTCGACGACGTCACCACCATCGTCGCCGAGGCCGGCGACAAGGTCGACGTGGTGATGCTGCCCAAGGTCGAGGGACCCTGGGATATCCATTACCTCGACCAGTTGCTGGCCCAGTTGGAGGCGCGCCACGCTGTCAAGCGGCCGATCCTGATCCACGCCATCCTGGAGACGGCGTTGGGCGTCGAGAACATCGCCGCCATAGCAGGGGCCAGCCCGCGCATGCACGGCATGAGCCTGGGCCCGGCCGACCTCGCCGCCAGCCGCGGCATGAAGACGACGCGGGTCGGCGGCGGCCATCCCTTCTACGGCGTGCTGGAGGACGCCCGCGACGGCGGCGGGGAACGCACCCTGTTCCAGCAGGACCTGTGGCACTACACGGTGGCCAGGATGGTGGATGCCTGCCAGTCGGCCGGCATCAAGGCCTTCTATGGCCCGTTCGGCGATTTTTCCGACCCGGCCGCCTGCGAGGCGCAGTTCCGCAACGCTTTCCTGCTGGGCTGCGCCGGCGGCTGGAGCCTGCACCCCAGCCAGATCGACATCGCCAAGAAGGTGTTCAGCCCCGACGTGGGCGAGGCCCTGTTCGCCAAGAAAATTCTGGACGCCATGCCCGACGGCACCGGCGCGGTGATGATCGACGGCAAGATGCAGGATGACGCCACCTGGAAGCAGGCCACGGTCATCGTCGATCTGGCCCGGCGGGTGGCGGAGAAGGACCCGGCCATGGCGGAGAAATACGGGTTCTGAGTGACCGGGGAGTGCGTCTCGACACGCTCTCCCCTTGCCCCCGGGCTCCGCTGCGGGTATGACATCGGCCCATGCATATCCTTGATTTCGAAAAGCCCATCGCCGAGCTCGAGGGCAAGATCGAGGAGCTGAGACACCTTTCGGACGGTGGCGATGTCAACATCGTCGACGAGGTGGGCAAGCTCCAGGCCAAGGTCGACAAGCTGCTGCGGTCGACTTACGCCAAGCTCACGCCGTGGCAAAAAACCCAGGTGGCCCGCCACCCGGATCGGCCGCACGCGCTCGACTACATCAAGGCCCTCATCGAGGACTTCACGCCCCTGGCCGGCGACCGCCTGTTCGGCGAGGACCGCGCCATCGTCGGCGGGCTGGGGCGCTTCCGCGGCCAGTCGGTGATGGTGATCGGCAACGAGAAGGGCAGCGATACCGAAAGCCGCATCCGGCACAATTTCGGCATGGCCAAGCCCGAGGGCTACCGCAAGGCCCGCCGGCTGATGCAGATGGCCGATCAGTTCCGCATTCCCGTCGTCACCCTGGTGGATACCGCCGGGGCCTATCCCGGCGTCGAGGCCGAAGCGCGCGGCCAGGCCGAGGCCATCGCGCGATCCATCGAGACCTGCCTCGACATCCGGGTGCCGTTGGTCACGGTGATCATCGGCGAGGGCGGCTCGGGCGGCGCCATCGCGTTGGCCTCGGCCAGCACGGTGCTGATGCTGGAGCATGCCATCTACTCGGTGATCAGCCCCGAGGGCTGCGCCTCGATCCTGTGGCGCTCGGGTGAGAACGCCAAGGACGCCGCCGAGGCCCTCAAGCTCACCGCCCAGGACCTGCACAAGCTGGGCGTCATCGACCAGGTGGTGCCGGAGCCGCTGGGCGGCGCCCACCGCAATCCCGAGCTGACCTTCCAGACCCTGGCCATGTCGCTGGACGCCAGCTTGCGCGAGCTGTCCGGCACCGAGGGCGGCGTGCTGCGGGCGCGGCGGCGCGACAAGTTCCTGGAGATGGGCCGGACCCTGGCATGATCGAAATCTCCGTCGTCGTCCCGGTCAAGAACGAGGCCGACAACATCCTGCCTTTGGTGGCCGAGGTGGCGGCGGCGCTGACCGGCAAGGCCGAATTCGAGGTGGTCTACGTCGACGACGGCTCCGACGACGCCACGGCGGCCCGGCTGGCCGAGGCGGCGGGTCTGTACCCCTTTTTCCGCAGCGTCCGCCATCGCACCTCCTGCGGCCAGAGCCAGGCGGTGGCCACCGGCGTCCGCCACGCCCGCGGCCTGCTCATCGCCACCCTGGACGGCGACGGCCAGAACGACCCCGCCGACCTGCCGGCCATGCTGGAGCGCTGGCGTTCGTTGGCCGACCGCGACCGGGTGATGATCTCGGGCTGGCGGGCCAAGCGGCAGGACAACGGCCTGCGCCGGCTGTCGTCGAAGGTGGCCAACGGAGTGCGCTCCGGCATGCTGAAGGACGACGCGCCCGATTCTGGCTCCGGCATCAAGCTGCTGCCCCGCGCCCTGTTCCTCGACCTGCCGCGCTTCGACCACATGCACCGCTTCATGGCGGCGCTGGTGAAACGGGCCGGCGGCCGGGTGGAGTGGATCAAGGTCAACCACCGCCCGCGCGAACGCGGCGTCTCCAAATACGGCCTGTGGAACCGCCTGGGGGTCGGCATCGTCGACCTGTTCGGCGTCATGTGGCTGATGCGCCGCGCCCGCAATCCGGTGATGGACGAGTGAACATTCCCACCATGCCGGGATCGCGGGCGTTCCGCCCGCTCTGGGGATGCGGGCGGGACGCCCGCGATCCCAGGGAATGGGCCCGCTGATGACCGCCAAGCCCCGGCATCCCCTGTTCAATCCGCGCCTGATCGTTCGCGGGCTGGTGCTGATCGCCACCCTGGCCGCCGTCGGCTTTCTCGTCGAGGGGTTGGGGCTGAAGAGCGCACTGGATACCGCCTGGGTCGACTCGCAGGTGCGCGGCAAGGGTCTGGCCGGCGAGGCGCTGTTCGTGCTGGTGGGCGCCGTCGTCGCCGGGGCCGGGCTGCCGCGCCAGCTGGTGTGCTTCCTGGCCGGCTATGCCTTCGGCTTCGTCGAGGGCTCGCTGTGGGGGACGCTGGCCTCGGTGCTGGGCTGCGCCGGCGCCTTCTACTACGCCCGCCTGATGGGCCGCGACCTGCTGGCGGCCCGCTTCCCCGAGCGGGTGCGCAAGGTGGACGAGTTCCTCGCCGGCAACACCCTGGGCATGGCGCTGCTGATCCGCCTGCTGCCGGTGGGCAGCAACGTGGTGACCAACCTGGCCGCCGGAGTGTCGGGCGCGCCGGCCATCCCGTTCTTCGCCGGCTCGACGCTGGGCTATTTGCCGCAGACCATCGTGTTCGCCCTGTTGGGCAGCGGCATCACCGTGCAACCGGAGCTGCGCATCGGCACCAGTGTGGTACTGTTCGTCGCCTCGGGCGCCCTGGGGGTCTGGCTCTACCGCCGGTACCGCCACGGCCGGCTGCTCGATGCCGAGACCGAGGCGGCCATCGACGATCAAGATGATAACGGCGACCAGGATGCTCAAAATGTCCAAGATAACGCTCGCGGCTAGTATTGCCGCCGCCCTGTTCCTCACCGGCTGCGCCCAGCCCGCGGCCACCCCCGAGGCAGCCGCCGTTCCGCCCATCAAGCTGGAGCGCAGCCGCACCGAAATGAACCGCGACGACGGCATCGCCCGCGTCGTGCTGCGCAGCCTGGGCGACGCCGACCGCACCGCCTTCCGCTCGGTCTCGGCCGAGGTCTACAACGGCCGCGCCCTGCTGATGGGCGCGGTGACCAAGCCCGAGCAGCGCCGCCGCGCCGAGCAGGTGGCCAAGGGAATCGACGGCATCGCCGAGGTGGTGAACGAGGTGGTGCTGGCCGAGGACGCCGCCCTGGCGGCCTTTTCCCCCCAGCCCGGGCTGGATATGGCCCTGCGCGGCAAGCTGCTCAGCACCGAGGGCGTTACCGGCTTCTACTCGGTGCGGGTGGTCAACGACGTCGCCTACGTGATGGGGGTGTCGCCCAACACCGCGGAAAGCGAACGGGTCAAGGCCCTGGTGCTGGACTCGCCCGGTGTCAAATGGGCGGTGCTGCATGTGAAGGTGGCGCAGTAGGGCTCCCTCACCGTTCGAAGCGGGTGGCGGCGCCGATCTCGGCCTCGTAACGGGACCGCCGGTGCCACTGCACGCCCTCGGTCGTGAAGCAGCGCGTGATAGTGGGGGCTGGGGGCGGCCCGGGAATATCGCCAGTCGGTCATGCGCCGGCCCCTCCGCCGATCAGCCTCAGCCATTCCTCCTCGCTGAGGATGGCGACGCCCAGTTTCTGCGCTTCGGTGGCCTTGGAGCCGGCGTCGGCGCCCACCACCACGTAATCGGTCTTCTTCGACACCGAGCCCACCACCTTGGCGCCGAGGGCTTCGGCGCGGGCCTTGGCCTCCTGGCGGGTCATGGTGGTGAGGGTGCCGGTGAACACCACCGCCTTGCCGGCCACCGGCGAGGACGAGGCCTCCACCGCCTGGGCGTCCTCCACCCGTCCGCCCAAGGCCGCCATGGCGCCGACCAGGGCACCGAGCGAGTCGAGGTTGTGCGCCTCGGCGAAGAAATCGAGGATGGCGCCGGCGACGCCCTTGCCGATGTCCTCGATGGCGATCAGGTCGGCATAGGCCTCGGAGTCGGGACCCTGCGCCTCCGCCATCGCCCGGCGCCAGGCGTCGAGGCTGCCGTAGTGGCGCGCCAGCCGCTTGGCGGTAGCCTCGCCCACCTGGCGGATGCCCAGGGCATAGATGAAGCGCTCCAGCGGCATGGTGGCGCGGCCGCGGATGGCCTCGAACAGCTTCTCGGTGGAGCGCTTGCCCCACCCCTCGAAATTGGCCAGCTTCTGCAGGCGGCTTCGGTCCTCGTCTTCCAGGCGGAAGATATCGGCCGGCTGGGTGACATAGCCCTGGCGCACCAGGAACTCGATGTTCTTCTCGCCGAGGCCCTCGATGTTGAAGGCGTCGCGCGACGCGAAGTGCACCAGCCGTTCCACCACCTGGGCCGGGCAGACCAGCCCGCCGGTGCAGCGCCAGGCGGCCTCGCCCTCCTCGCGCACCGCATGGCTGCCGCACGCCGGGCAGACCGGACGGCCGCCGCCCTCCGGCGTCAGCTTGGCAGCCATGGAAAACGGCACGGCCGTGGCCGGGCGCTTGTCCGGCACCACTGCCACCACCTGCGGAATGACGTCGCCGGCCCGCTGGATGATCACCGTGTCGCCGTCGCGGAAATCCTTGCGGGCGACCTCGTCCTCGTTGTGCAGGGTGGCGCGCGCCACCATCACGCCGCCGACATTGATCGGCTCCAGGTTGGCCCAGGGCGTGAGAACGCCGGTGCGGCCCACCGAGATCTCGATGGACTTGAGCACGGTGCGGGCCTGCTCGGCGGGGAATTTGTGGGCGATGGCCCAGCGCGGCGCGCGGTCCTTCATGCCCAGCCGCGCCTGCCAGTCGAAGCGGTCGACCTTGTAGACGACGCCGTCGATGTCGTAGGCCAGCGATGCCCGCTCGTCGCCGATGCGGTGGTAGATGGCCAGGGCGGCCTCGACACCGCCGCAATGCTCCGCCAGCGGATTGACCTGGAACCCCCAGTCCCTCAGCCGCCGCAGGAAATGCCAGTGACTGTCGGCCGCCGGCGCCGACACCTCGCCCATGGCATAGGCGAACAGCCGCAGCGGCCGGCCGGCGGTCACCCGGGAGTCGAGCTGGCGCAGACTGCCGGCGGCGGCGTTCCGGGGATTGGCGAACGGCTTGTCGCCCCCCGCCTCCTGGCGGGCGTTGAGGGCGAGGAAGTCGGCCTTGGTCATGTAGACCTCGCCACGAATCTCCATCAGCGTCGGCACCTCGCCGGTGAGTTGGCGCGGCAGGTCGGCCAGGGTCCGCAGGTTGGCGGTGACGTCTTCGCCCTCGGAGCCGTCGCCCCGGGTGGCGCCCTGGACGAAGCGGCCGTGCTCGTAGCGCAGGTTGATGGACAGCCCATCGATCTTGGGCTCGGCCACCAGCGCCACCGGCTCCTCGGCGGAAAGGCCGAGGAAGCGGCGGATGCGAGCCGCGAACTCGGCGACGTCCTGGTCGGCGAAGGCGTTGTCCAGCGACAGCATGGGCACGGCATGCCGCACCTTGCGGAAGCCCTCCGCCACCGCCGCCCCCACCCGGCGCGACGGGCTGTCGGGACGCACCAGCTCGGGAAACCGCGCCTCGATGGCGGTATTGCGCCGCACCAGGGCATCGTACTCGGCGTCGGAGATCAGCGGCGCCGCTTGGGTGTGGTAGGCACGGTCATGCCGCGCGATCTCGGCGGCGAGCCGCTTCAGCTCGGCGGCGGCTTCCATTGGGGTGAGGTTGGCGACGTCCTGCATGGCTCGTTTATAATGCGCCCCGATCCGCCCCGCCAGCCCCGGCCGAAAGTCGCAGCCCACTACCCATCCGCAAGCCACCGATGGTAATGTGGGCATTAATGATCATTACCAGACCGAACGTCTCGCCAAAACGCACTCCTCTGCTGCTGCTCGTCGCAGTGCTGACCGGGGCCTGCGTCGCCGTGGCCGGCACCATGTTCGGCGTTCTCTACACCGTCTCGCTGGAGGGGCAGAAGGCGCGCCTAGTGGACGCGGCGCGCGCCCAGGCCAGTGCCATCCGCCATCTGGCCGAGCACGAGCGCGACGATCCGCACGGCCCCGACTTTCGCGCCAGCACGGTGATGCGGGTCGTCGAGTCGGCCCGCGGCTTCCCCGGCTTCGGCGAGACCGGCGAGTTCACCTTCGGTGGCCGCGAGGGCGACCGCATCGTTTTCTACTTGCGCCACCGCCATCGCAGTGCGGGCGACTCCGCCCACACCGGCTGGGATTCGGGCCATGGCACACCCATGCAGGCGGCCCTGGAGGGGCGCTCCGGTGTCGAGATCGGGATCGATTATCGTGGCGCCGAGGTCCTGGCCGCCTTCGAGCCCATCGCCGAATACGGCTTCGGCCTGGTGGCCAAGATCGACATGACCGAGTTGCGCCGCCCGTTCCTGCTGGCGGCGGCGGCGGCGACCGGGGTGGGCACGCTGGTGGTGGCGGTCGGGGCCCTCCTGTTCTTCCGCATCGGCACCCCCATGCTGCGGCGCCTCGACATCAGCGAGCGGCGCTACCGCGAGCTGTTCGAGCACATGCGCTCGCCGGTGCTGGTGCTGCGCGCCGTCGACGGCGGACGTGACTTTGTCATCGCCGACGCCAATCACGCGCTCACCGCCACCGACGGCCGCCGGCCCGGCGAGGTGGTGGGCCAACGGTTCGCCGAAACCTTCCCCGGCGCCGGCGACAGTCTCAGGCGCGCCATGGGCAAAGTCCATGCCGAAGGGACCACCGAGCACCTGCCCCACATCTACTACGAGGACGAGCGCGTCGCCGGTTGGCGGGAACACACCTTGTTCCGGCTGCCCTCGGGCGAAGTGGTGGATCTGTTCGAGGACGTCACCGCCCGCAAGGCGGCCGAGACCGGGCTGCAGATGGCCCACGCGGTGTTCCAGCACACCGGCGAGGGCATCGTGGTGACCACACCGGCCGGCATCATCCTGCGGGTCAACCCGGCCTTCACCGAGATCACCGGCTATACCGCCGAGGAGGCGGTGGGCCGGACCCCGTCCATCCTCAAATCCGACCACCAGGACGCCGCGTTCTACAAGGAAATGTGGCGCCAGTTGGGGACAGAAGGGGCCTGGCAGGGTGAAATCTGGAACCGCCGCAAGGACGGCGAGGCCTATCTGGAATGGCTGACCGTCAACGCGGTGCGCAACGACGACGGCAGCATCGCCTACTTCATCGCGGTGTTCGACGACATCTCGGAACTGCACGCCAAGGAATTGCACATTCGCCACCAGGCCTTCCACGATGCGCTGACCGGCCTGCCCAACCGGGCGCTGCTGATCGACCGCCTGGAACACGCCCTGGGTGCCGCCGGCCGCGAAGACCGGGGCGTCGCGGTGCTGTTCGTCGATCTCGACCGCTTCAAGGTGATCAACGACTCGCTGGGCCACGACGTCGGCGACGAGTTCCTCAAGGCCTTCACCGGGCGGATGAAGTCGGCCATGCGCCGGGCCGACACCCTGGCGCGGCTGGGCGGCGACGAATTCGTCATCCTGGTGACCGACTTCACCACGCCCTCGGACGTGGCGGTCATGGCCGACAAGCTGTTCGAGCTGTTGGCGCAACCCTTCGTCCTGGCCGGGCATGAGGTGCACGGCAGCGCCTCCATCGGCATCGCCCTCTATCCCGCCGACGGCGCCGACGCCAGCAGCCTGATGAAGAACGCCGACACCGCCATGTACGCCGTCAAGGAGGCGGGCCGGGCCGGCTACCGCTTCTTCGATGCCAGCATGAACGCCCAGGCCATCGAGCGTCTGACGCTGGAATCGGCGTTGCGCCGCGCCATCGAGCGGGACGAGTTCGAGTTGCACTACCAGCCCAAGGTCACCCTCGCCGACCGCAGTCTGGGCGGCATGGAGGCCCTGGTGCGGTGGCGCCACCCCACCCAGGGCATGGTGCCGCCCGATCGCTTCATCCCGCTGGCCGAGGAGACCGGCCTGGTGGTTCCGCTGGGGGAATGGGTGCTGCGCACCGCCTGCCGCCAGGCCGTCAACGTCTAGGCCCGTCAGTTGGCGCAGCCCGATTTCGCCCAACGGGTGGCGGCCATCCTGGCCGAGGAGCGGGTGCAGTGCTGTTCCATCGAACTGGAGATCACCGGGACGGCGATCATGCGCGACCCCGAGGCCGCCGCGGCCATGCTGTCCGAACTGGAGGCCATGGGGCTGGGCATCGCGCTCGACGATTTCGGCATCGGCTATTCCAGCCTGGGCCATCTCAAGCGCCTGCCCATCTCGGTACTGAAGATCGACCGCACCTTCGTCAGCGACGTCACCGAGGACCCGGAATCGGCGGCGCTGGCCCGCGCCATCGTCGAACTGGCCGAAGCGCTGGCCATCGAGGTGGTGGCCGAGGGGGTCGAGACCGAGGCCCAGGCGGCGTTCCTCGCCGGCTGCCGCTGCCGCATGGCGCAGGGGTGGCTGTTCGCCAAGGCGCTGCCGGCCGACCAATTGGCGGAACGGTTTCTTAAGACAGCTTCGGCAACTGCGTCGGTTGCAGCCCTGTAGCCCAGCCGGTCACTACCACTTTTTCGCGGCCTCTCCCTTGCGGGGGGTGGCGGAAGCCCCCATTTGCGCATTAGGCCCCCGAACGGGTGCCGCGATGCGGCCTCTTTACCGCAATGCAATACAAGTAAAATTGCAGATAAATTAACCCTAAAGAGGATGTGCCATTTCAGAAGAATATATAGTAGAGTTTCTTTCAGACATTTTTGCGAGGAAGGGGGCGACAGTAATGACGAATGCATGCCGACCCACAGCAGCGCCCAGTGATGCGCGCACTCCCGCCAACGCCGCCGTCGTGGTGGGTCTGCGGCCCGCCCGGGCCACATCGCTTTTCCTCGGGAACAACGAGCCGCCGCTGTCCGATGTGGTGGCGGACCCCATGATCCGCCGCCTGATGGATCGTGACGGCGTCGAACTCGGCGCGCTGATGACGCTGATGGATACGGTCAGGGCGCGGCTGATCTAGGCCGCTCTCGACACCCCGGAGGGGCGCGGGCATCTCGCCCGCCGAGGCGCCTGAGGGGGGCGGCGTGCGGCTGCGCCGTTTCCGGCACTCGACAACAATCCACACTTTGTCCATAACAGCCCCTAGGGTGTCACCTGAGGCATTTGCGCCGGTGCGCCAACAGCAGGGCTCCCATGACCGAACACTCCGTGCTCGCCGAACGCGTCGACCGCCTCAAGGACACTCCCGTGCTGTGTGTCGGCGACGCCATGCTCGACCGCTTCGTCTATGGCTCGGTGGAGCGCATCTCACCCGAGGCCCCCATTCCGGTGCTGCGCATCGAGCGCGAGACCGCCATGCTGGGCGGCGCCGGCAATGTGGTGCGCAACGTGGTGGCACTGGGTGCCGCGCCGGCCTTCCTGTCGGTGCTGGGCGATGACGGCGCCGGTCGCGAGGTCACCGCTCTGGTGGGCGAGCATACCGGCATCGACCCCTGCATCGTGGTCGAGACCGGACGTCGCACCACCATCAAGACCCGCTTCTTCGCCTCGTCGCAGCAGTTGCTGCGCGCCGACAACGAAACCTGCTCCCCCCTGAGCCAAAGGGTGCGCGAGCAACTGTTGTCCCGCGCCGAACGGCTGATCGGCAAGGTGGGCGCGGTGGTGCTGTCGGATTACGGCAAGGGCGTGCTGGGCAGTCCGGTTGCGGCCGACCTGATCGCGCGGGCTCGCGCCCACGGCAAGCCGGTGGTGGTCGACCCCAAGGGGACCGACTTCACCATCTATGCCGGCGCCACCGTCATCACCCCCAACCGCAAGGAACTACAGGACGCCACCGGCATGGCGGCGGAGTCCGACGCGGACATCGTCGCCGCGGCGCGCCACCTCATCGCCACCTGCGATCTGCAGGCGGTGCTGGTCACCCGCAGCCAGGACGGCATGACGCTGGTGCTGGCGGAGGGCGCGGTGCACCACCTGCCGGCCGTGGCGCAGGAGGTGTTCGACGTTTCTGGTGCCGGCGATACCGTGGTGGCGACGCTGGCCACCGCCATCGCCTCGGGCGCCTCGCTGCTGGAGGGCGCCCATCTCGCCAATGTCGCCGCCGGCATCGTGGTGGCCAAGGTCGGCACCGCCGTCGCCTATGCCGGCGAGATCGTCTCGGCCCTGCATCACGACGACCTGTGGGCGGGCGAATCCAAGGTGCTGGGGCTGGATGCCGCCGTCGAGGCGGTGGACCGCTGGCGGCGCAAGGGGCTCAAGGTCGGCTTCACCAATGGCTGCTTCGACCTGCTGCATCCCGGCCACGTCGCCATCCTGACCCAGGCGCGGGCGGCCTGCGACCGGCTGGTGGTCGGGCTGAACTCCGACGCTTCGGTGTCGCGCCTCAAGGGGCCGACCCGTCCGGTGCAGTCCGAGGCGGCGCGCGCCACCGTGCTGGCCTCGCTGGCCACCGTCGACATGGTGGTGATTTTCGGCGAGGACACCCCGCTCGGCCTGATCGAGAGCATCCGCCCCGACGTGCTGGTCAAAGGCGCCGACTACACCGTCGCCACCGTGGTGGGCGCCGAGCAGGTGCAGAGCTGGGGCGGCAGGGTGGTGCTGGCGCAACTGGTGGACGGCCAGAGCACCACCAACACCATCAAGCGCATGACGGCGGTGTGATGGCGGAGAGCCACCTCACCCAGCTCGGCCATCAGGCGGCCATTCCGGCCTCGCCCGAGGCGGCGCTGCTGGAGACGGTGCCCAATCCCCATGCCGGCGAACTGTATCTGGTGCGCTTCGCCGCGCCCGAGTTCACCTCGCTGTGCCCCATCACCGGCCAGCCCGACTTCGCCCATCTGGTGATCGACTACGCCCCCGAGGCGGCGCTGGTGGAGAGCAAGTCGCTGAAGCTGTTCCTCGCCAGCTTCCGCAACCACGGCGCCTTCCACGAGGATTGCACGGTGGGGATCGGCAGGCGGCTGGTGGCGGCGGCACGGCCGAAATGGCTGCGCATCGCCGGCTACTGGTATCCCCGCGGCGGCATCCCCATCGATGTGTTCTGGCAGACCGGCGATCCGCCGGCCGGCCTGTGGCTGCCCGATCAGGGCGTGGCCTCCTATCGCGGGCGGGGATAGAAGAAGGATTCACCGCCAAGACGCCAAGAAGGCGCCAAGGGCGCCAAGGAATATTCTTCTTGGCGTCTCCTGGCGGTCGTGGCGGTGAAATGACCCAACCCAACGACCTCATCCGCCGCAAGGCCCAGGAATTCGGCTTCGACGCCGTCGGCTTCGCCTCGGCCGCCACCGATCCGGCGCTGAAGGAGGCGCTGGCCGCCTACATCGCCGAGGGCCGCCACGGCGGGATGGCGTGGATGGAGGAGACCTTCGACCGGCGCGTCTCGCCCACCGGCCTGTGGCCCGAGGTCCGCAGCATCATCGCGCTGGGCATGAGCTACGCGCCGCCCGGCGACGCGCTGGCGACGCTGCGGCGGCCGGACTGCGGCACGGTCAGTGTCTACGGCCGCCACCGCGACTACCACGACGTGGTCAAGAAGCGCCTCAAGCAGTTGGCGCGCTGGATGGTGGACAGCCTCGGCGGCGAGCTGAAGGTGTTCGTCGATACCGCCCCCGTCATGGAAAAGCCGCTGGCGGTGCAGGCCGGGCTGGGCTGGCGCGGACGCCACACCAACCTGGTGTCGCGCCGCTTCGGCGGCTGGCTGTTCCTGGGCGAGATCTACACCACGCTGGAGCTGCCCGCCGATGCCGCCGAGCCCGACCACTGCGGCCGCTGCCGCGCCTGCGCCGACGCCTGCCCCACCGGCGCCCTGGACGGGTTGGGGCGCATCGAGCCCCGGCGCTGCATCTCGTATCTCACCATCGAGCACAAGGGCGAGATCGCCGAGGAGTTGCGGCCGCTGATCGGCAACCGCATCTACGGCTGCGACGACTGCACCGCGGTGTGCCCCTGGAACAAGTTCGCCCCGCCCAACGCCCAGCCGGACTTTCAGCCCCTCCCCGCGCTGACGGCACCGAAGCTGGCCGAGCTGGCGCAACTGGACGATCCTGGCTTCCGCGCCCTGTTTGCCGGCACGCCGGTGAAACGCATCGGCCGCGACCGCTTCATCCGCAATGTGCTGATCGCCATCGGCAACAGCGGCATGCTCGAACTGGCCCCGGTGGCGCAGCGCCTGCTCGATGACGCCTCGCCGCTGGTGCGCGACATGGCGGCGTGGGCGGTGGACCGGCTGGCGCGAAAGGGCTCCGCGGCTTAAGGTTTGTGCCCGTTAGCGGGCATTTTGGCGGAGAGGGCGTCCTCCTGGAATCGGCCATTTCTGCGGCATAGAAGCCGAAATTCCAAAATCACCCATCAATTCACCCATCGGCAAGGGCGTGATGTGGGTGAACATCTGGTCATGGCGGATTTGCCCTCGCGGAGCTTCCACGCCTTCCTCGCCGACTGCGCCATGCCCGCATGCCATGCCCCGCCCTCCCATTTCCATCAACGACGGATAGCTGCCGCCGGTACCTTCCCGAATGACCGAGATTATCGAGATCGACCACACCACCGGCATCGAGAAGCTTGTTCCCGCGTTTCCGACCCCGGACGAGTTGTGGGCACGGTTGCGGGCCGCCGAGGGGCTGACGGAGGACAAGGTCGCCCACCGCCTGCTGACCCCGAACTACCCCGATCACAAGAAGCCGCTGCGCTACTACCAGGTAATCGCCGTCAACCGCGCGGTCCAGGCCATTGTCCAGGGGAAGCCCCGTACCCTACTGACCCTGTGCACCGGCTCCGGCAAGACCGCCGTGGCCTTCCAGATTTCCTGGAAGCTGTGGTCCAGCCGGTGGAACCGGAAGGGCGAGCATCGCCACCCGAAAATCCTGTTCCTGGCCGACCGCAACGTGCTGGTGGACGATCCCCACGCCAAGGACTTCGCTCCCTTCGGCGACGCCCGCTACAAGATCGGCGGCGACGCGCCCAGCCTGGGGCGGGACATGTATTTCGCCATCTATCAGGCGGTCGCCGAGGATGACCGGCGGGAGAGGTTGTTCCGCGCCTTCCCCAAGGACTTCTTCGACCTGATCATCGTGGACGAATGCCACCGAGGCAGCGCCAGCGACAAGAGCACATGGCGCGACATCCTCGACTACTTCGAGCCTGCCTACAAACTCGGCATGACGGCGACGCCGCGCCGCGAGGACAACGTCAACACCTACGCCTATTTCGGCGAACCGCTGTACGTCTATAGCCTCGCCCAGGGCATCGCCGACGGTTTCCTCGCCCCGTATCGGGTCCACCGCATCATCACCGACGCGGATGCGGCAGGCTGGCGTCCGACCAAAGGGGAACTGGACCGCTACGGGCGGGAAATCCTCGACGAGGAATACGAGACCAAGGACTTCGAGCGCATCGTCGCCCTGCGTGCCCGCACCGAGGCCATCTCCCGCCACCTCACCACCTTCCTGAGGGCCACCGACCGTTTCGCCAAGACCATCGTATTCTGTGTCAATCAGGACCACGCCATTACTTTCTTTATGAGACAGACCGGGAAAAGCTTAGCCCACAATTTTTGGCGTGGTTCTGCAAAACCCGCTTAATTCCACTGTGTCACAAAGCCGCGTGACCGTACTATTGGCCGTTGGCAGCAGGGACAGCGTGGTAATTGTCGCGCCAGCGCTCGTGTCAGCCGTATTCGTATGGTGGTGATTGACGTGTTCACGTGACGTTCAGGCC
>JACPDP010000033.1 GCA_016183945.1 Magnetospirillum sp. | reverse complement strand
TTCGAGCCCAAGACACCGGGCGAGGGCGTCGCTCTCATGCACGAGGATGGTGCCTCAACCGACTCCCGACGACCCTCTCCCGGCTACCGTCCAACTCCCTTGATATGGGGGCCGGCCGATGAGTGGAAGTCATACAACCGACGGGGTATTGCCGGCGGCAGCCCCCGCGGCGATGCTTCGGGCATGCGCCTGTTTCGCGGACTCGCCCTCGTCGCCCTGCTGCTGCCCGCCTCGGCGATGGCCGAGGACGTCTATTCCGAAATCCGCCTTGGCCTACTGGTCCACGACGCCGGGCTGGTGACCGTCGAGAAGGAGCGCGGCTACGACGCCAACGTCGAGTTGCTGTTCACGTCACCCGCGGCGCTCGACGCCATCGGTGCGCCACGGCCCCACCTCGGCGCCTCGGTGAACAGTGTCGGCGACACCGACCAGGTCTATGGCGGGCTGACCTGGGGCTATGACGTCACCGACAAGCTGTTCGGCGAGGGCAGCCTGGGCGGCGCCATCCACGACGGCAAGCTCAACAAGAAGGACCCTGGCCGCAAGGCGCTGGGGTCCCGCGTGCTGTTCCGCGAATCCCTGTCGGTGGGGTGGCGCTTCGACGCCCATCACAGCCTGTCGCTGATGGTCGACCACATCAGCAATGCCAACCTCGCCCCCCACAACGCCGGGTTGGACGGCCTGGGGCTGCGCTACGGCTATCGTTTCTAATGGAGAAACACTGTGTTATGCAGCCGGGGATTGTGTCGGTCGTGGAAACCGGTAGCATGCTCCCTGTCCACATGTCAGTAGGGGAATCGCCACCCATGTCGCGCCAACTGGTTCTAACTGCCTGCGCAGCCATCATCGCCACCGCCGCACTCGCCCCCGTCGCCCTCGCCGACGAGAGCAACCCGGTCATCGTTCACCGCCAAGGCATCTACAAGATCATCGGCGGTCACATGGGCGGCCTCAAATCCATCCTGCTGCTCAAGAACGGCGCCACGGAAAACCTGTCCTGGCATGCCGAGGGCATCGTCGATGCGTTCAAGCACATGGGCAACGCCTATCCCGCCGGCAGCGACAGCGGCGAGACCAAGGCCAAGCCGGCCATCTGGACCGACCGCGCCAAGTTCGACGAGGCCGGCAAGAAGGCGTTCGGCGCCGCCCTGGCCCTGGTCGACGCCGCCAAGACCGGCAACGTCGAGCAGTCGACCAACGCCTTCAAGGCGCTGGGCGGCACCTGCAAGGCCTGCCACGACGATTTCCGCAAGGATTGAGAGTTTCCGCCGCGCCCCCGCTCCTGGCGGGGGTGCCGGCGAGACTTTGATCAGGCTTCGTCGTCGAACAGCGACTTCAGCACGCTGAAATCGTAATCCCGCCGCTCCTTTTCCTGCTTCTTTACCAGCTTGACCTGTTCGGCATCGCCGGCAGCGGGGTGGTTATCCTTGTCCGGTGGTGAGCGACGGCGAGTGTCCATGCCCCATGACCTCATCTTGTGCACCGCACCATTATCATGCCGCTCCCGCTAACACTTCGTGAAAGTGCGGGGAAATGGCGGCCATGCGCCGATGTGGGGGTGAAACAGAAATCGCCGGCACGGCGGCCGGCGATTCGAAACCATGACGGCATGATCGGCGATCGAACCGCCATGCCCGTGCCAGGGGCAACCGAGCGAGCCGCCTCGGCGGATCGCCAGACTAAAACTCAGCGGGCGTAAGGCGGCGGATCGCCCTGCGGCCAGCGCTGGTTGTCGCCGAAGGGATCGTGCCGATCGGCAATTTCTTGGTCGCCCGGCCAATACGGCTCGTCGATGGCCAGCGCCACCAGACTGTCCGGCGCGGTGACCAGATCGTGCCCGCGCGCTGCCAGCCAAGCGGCAATCATCGGCACGCGGCCTTCTGGGATCGTTCTCGACATGGCGGCCTCCCTTTCTGGAGTTTCCCGACTACAAGGCTACCATGGGGAAGTTAAGGACGCGTTACATGTTTTTTCGCTCCCCTGCCCGGCGGACGGCACGATGCCGGGAAGATCGTGAACATCGAAAGCCTATGGCCATGATCGGATGCAACGGATTCCCCCCGCACCCGTTCCCCTCTCCAGTTGACAACTTCGAAAGGGAGCCCCGAAATGGCTAACGGGACAACTACCGGCACGACCGACGCGACCGCCAGCGAGGGCCTGAGCGTTGTCACCGCCACCACCGGCGACCTGGCGGTGATCGGAGGCGCGGGCAACGAGCTTATCGTGGGAACGCCAAACGCGTCTGTCCTGGTCGGAGGCGACGGCAACGACGTGCTGATTGCCCCGGATCTCGCGCCGACCGGCGCCACAGCGACGACGGGCGGGGCCACCGGCACCACGGGGACGGCGGGCGAAACCACCGGCACCACGGGGACGACCGGTGCTACGGACACCACCGGCACCACCGGTGCTACGGATACGACCGGCACCACGGGGACCACCGCCACCACGGATACCACCGGCACCGCCGGCACTACGGACACCACAGGAACCACCGGTACTACGGATACGACCGGCACCACGGGGACCACCGGAACCACCGGAACCACCGGAGGAACGGGAACCACCTCGACCGGCACCGCGGGCTACCAACTCGATGGCGGTGCTGGGGATGATATGCTGTTCGGCAGCAACTCCAACGACGTGCTCCGCGGCGGCGACGGCAACGACGTCCTCACCGGCGGGGCTGGCAACGACATCCTCCATGGCGGTGCCGGGGCCGACCTGTTCATCTATGACGGCGGCAATGACGTCATCCAGGACTTCAACTTCGCCGATGGCGACCGCATTCTGATCGCCACCGGCCAAGATGTGTCCACGGTCCTATCGACCGCGACCGCCGGCACCACCGGCGGCACCGAGACCACCGGCGGCACCGAAACCACCGGCGGCACCGAGACCACCGGCGGCACCGAAACCACCGGCGGGGCGTCCGGCGTCACCCTCACCATCGACAGCGGCACCCTGACCTTGGACAACGTGCAGCAGAGTGCCGTTTCGGCAGACTGGTTCCTCGCCTGACGCCCCGGCCGCCCACCCCAATCTGGGTGGGCGGCCTTCCTTTGGCAAAGACGCAAGGGTGGTGCGCCATGTCCGGTGATGACGGCATTCTCGCCGGTGCGCGGCAAACCTTCGCCGCGGCCGCGGTGTTCAGCCTGTTTTCCAACGTGCTGATTCTTTCCATTCCGCTTTTCAGCCTGCAAGTTTATGACCGCGTCCTTGCCAGCCGTTCGGGGGTGACGCTGGCGATGCTGGCGGTGATCGCCGTCGGCGCGCTGGCGGTTCATGCCACGCTGGAGGCGGTGCGCTCGCGCCTGATGGTCCATGTCGGCCTGTGGCTCGACCGCGCCTGGGCGCCGGCGCTGCTTTCCCGCGCCATCCGCCGTGGCACCGAGGGCGAGACCGCGACGGGAGCCGCGTTGCTGCGGGAGCTGGGCCAAGTGCGCGGTTTCATCACCAGCGCCGGCATCTTCCACCTGTTCGATGCCCCTTGGGTGCCCATCTACGCGGTGGTGATGTTCATGCTCCACCCCGCCCTGGGCTGGCTGACCACGGCCGGCGCGGTGGTGTTGTTCGGGCTGGCGCTGGCCAGCGAGTTCGCCACCCGCGAGCCGCTCAAGGCCGCCAATCGCCGGATGATCCTGGCGCAGGCGCGGGCGGACGACTATGTGCGCCGCTCCGAAGTGATCGAGGCCATGGGCATGATGAAGGGCATCGTCGCCGACTGGCAGGCCGAGGGCGGCCGCACCGGGCGGTTGCTGTCGCGTGCCTGGCAGCGCTCGGCCATGCTCGCCGCCGCGGCGCGGTTCGGGCGATTCTTCGTGCAGATCGCCGTTCTCAGCCTGGGGGCATGGCTGGCCATCAACGACGAGATGTCCACCGGCGGCATCATTGCCGGTTCCATCATCCTGACCCGCGCGCTGGCGCCGGTGGAAAGCCTGGTGGGCAGTTGGAAGAACCTCATCGGCGCCCGCGCCTCCTATGGGCGCATCCGCAGCGAATTGGAGCGGCCACTGCCCCGGCGGGGCACCACCCGTCTGCCGGTGCCGCGGGGGCGCCTGGCGCTGGAACGGGTGACCTACGAGGTGGCAGGGCGCGAAAGGCCGGTATTGTCGCGGGTGGACTTCGAGATTCGGCCTGGCGAATCACTGGGAATCATCGGCCCCTCGGCGGCCGGCAAGACGACGCTGGCGCGGGTGATGCTGGGACTCCTGGCGCCAACCCATGGCCGCGCCCGCCTGGATGGCGCCGATATGGCGGCATGGGACCGCGAGGACCTGGGCCGCCATGTCGGCTATCTGCCCCAGGACATCGAGCTGTTCCCCGGCACGGTCAAACGCAACATCGCCCGCATGGGCGTTCCCGACGACGCCAAGGTAATCGAGGCGGCGCAGTTGGCCGGCGTCCACGACATGGTGCTGCGCCTGCCGCTCGGCTACGACACCGAGATCGGCGAGGCGCTGCGCAATCTGTCCGGCGGCCAGCGCCAGCGCATCGCCATTGCGCGGGCGTTCTATGGCGAGCCCCGCCTGCTGGTGCTGGACGAGCCCAATTCCAACCTGGATGCCGAGGGCGAGAACGCACTGATCCGGGCGCTGCTGCGGGCGCGCGAACGCGGCGTCACCACCCTGATCATCGCCCACCGCGCCCGAGTCTTGATGACGGTCGACCGCCTGCTGCTGCTGAAGGACGGCCGCGTCGAATTGCTGGGCCCACGCGAGGAGGTGATGGCGCGGGTGCTGCCCCAGCCGGCGGCCCCAGGCGCGGGAGCCCGGATTGACATCCAGCCCCAGATTCAACCCCAGACGGCGCGGGAGGCACGGTCATGAGCGACACCGGGCGCGCCCTGGTTCCCTATGTCACCGAACCGGTCGGCGGCGGCCTGACCCGGCGTGTCGGCTTCGCCACCATCGCCGTCGCCTTCGGCGGCTTCGGCCTATGGGCGGCGATGGCGCCGCTGCACGAGGCGGCGGTCGCCCATGGCGAGGTCAAGGTCGAGAACTACCGCAAGACCATCCAGCACATGGAGGGCGGCATCGTCCGCGGCATTCTGGTCCATGATGGCGACGAAGTCGCCGCCGGCCAGCCGCTGATGCGCCTCGACGACACCGCCATTCGCGCCCGCCGCGACCAGCTCCTGTCGCAATACTGGGACACCCAGGCCAACAAGGCGCGGCTGGTGGCGGAACGCGAGGGCGCCGACGCCATCGACTTTTCCGCCACCCTGCCCCCCCCCGAAACGCCGCGCATTGCCGAGGTCAAGCGGGCCCAGATCAACCTGTTCCGGGCACGGCGCGCCACCCTGGACGGCCAGGTGGCGGTGCTGCGCAAACGGCTCGTGCTTGCCGACCGCGAGGCCGACGCCCTGGCCGCCGAGCAGCGCTCCAAGGACCGCCAATTGACCCTGGTGAAGCAGGAGGTGGCCTCGACCTCGCATCTGTTGGCGCGCGGACTGGAGCGGCGGCCTCGGCTGCTGTCCTTGCAGCGCGAGGCCGAACGGCTGCAGGGCGAGCGCGACGACTACTCCGCCCGTGTCGCCCGGCTGCGCCAATCCCAGGCCTCGACCGAACTGGACATCGCCAACGTCACCTATCAGCACCTCAACGACGTCGCCGCCGAACTGCGCGAGGTCGAGACCCAGGGCCGCGACCTCGAACAGCAGTTGACGGCGGTCGAGGACGCGCTCGCCCGCACCGTCCTGCGGGCGCCACGCTCGGGCGTGGTGGTCGGCCTCAAGGTTCATACGCTGGGCGGCGTGCTGCAACCGGGCGAAGAGGTCATGGACATCGTGCCGCGCGACGAGACCCTGATCGTCGAGGCGCATGTTTCGCCCGACGACATCGACCGCGTCCATGCCGGCCGCCCGGCCCAGGTGCGCTTTCGCACCTTCCTGCGCGGGCTGACGCCGCCGGCCGAGGGGACGGTTGCCCGGGTGTCGGCCGACCTGTTCCATGAGGAGCGCACCGGCCAGCCCTATTACCTGGCCCGGGTCGACCTCGACCCCCAGTCGCTGAAGCGGCTGCCGGGGCAGCTTACCCCCGGCATGCAGACCGACGTGCTGATCGTCACCGGCCAGCGCACCGCGCTGGAATACCTGCTGGCGCCCCTGAGCCGGGCGATGTCCATGAGCCTGCGCGAGAAGTGAGGCGGCCTGCGGCAAGGCGCGGCAATGGTGCTCCCGTCGCCGCCCCCGGCGTTATGGCGGCGGCTGGACCGGAGGGCTGGAAGCGCTCTCCACCGTGACGTTTGAGGACGAGGGCGGCAGAACCAAGCTGACCATCCGCACGCTGTTCGGTTCGCCCGAGATCCGCGACCGAATGGTCAAGATGGGCATGGAGCAGGGCTGGAGCGAAAGTTTGGACCGGCTGGGAGAGCTACTCGCTGCCGGCTGATCGCGGCGACGGAATTCGGTAGGGGAAGCTCCCCAACAGCCGCGGTTACACTCCGTTACCCGCTGCCGGTTGACTTGCGTCGAGGGCATCCGGAATATCCGTCAGACTATGCGTGACGTGCCGCAACGGCGGTCCCATATGCGCAGCACGCCAACCCGACCGGGGGACCGATGAGCCTTGACCGCCTGACCCGTACCCAGCCTCCGCGCCTGAACCGGGGGCTGCTGGCCGTGGTGGTGCTGGTGGTGGTCGGCCTCGCCGCCTGGTGGGGCTTGGCGCCCTCGGGCAACAAGGGGGCGGCCAAACCGGAGGCGAGGCCGCAGCCGGTGGTCGTCAGGCCGGTGCTGGCCAAGCCCATGCCGGTGGTCATCACCGCGGTGGGGACCGTGCAGGCCCAATCGGTGGTCTCGGTACGCACCCGCGTCGAGGGCGAGGTGATGAAGGTGCACTTCACCGAGGGCCAGGACGTCGCCCAGGGCGACCTCCTGTTCACCCTCGACCTGCGCCCGGCCGAGGCGGTGCGCCGCCAGGTCGAGGCGCAGTTGGCCCGCGACAAGGCCCAGCTCGATCGCGCCCGCGCCGACCTGCGCCGCTACACCGAGCTGCTGAAGAGCGGCAACGTGCCGGTGCAGAAGGTGGAGCAGACCACCGCCGACGTGGCCGTGCTGGAGGCCGCCATCAAGGCCGACAACGCCGCCATCGAGACCTCGCGGTTGACCCTGGAATACTCGCAGATCCGCGCCCCCATCACCGGGCGCACCGGCGTGGTCAATGCCAAGCAGGGCAACCTGGCCAAACCGGCCGATGCCCAGGCCATGGTCACCATCACCCAGGTCAAGCCCATCAACGTCGCCTTCTCGGTCCCGGAACGCCACCTGTCGCGCATCCGCGCCGGCCAGGGAACGGCGCCGCTGGCCGCCACGGTGAACAGCGCCACCGACCCCGGGCTGAATGAGGCCGGCCGCGTCACCTTCATGGATTCGGCCATCGACGCCACCACCGGCACCATCGGGCTGAAGGCGGCGTTCGACAATGCCGAACTGAAGCTGTGGCCGGGCCAGTTCGTCAACATGGCGCTGACGCTGGGCACCGAAGCCGAGGCCCTGACCATCCCCGTCGAGGCCATCCAGGCCGGCCAGCAGGGCACCTTCGTCTTCGTCGTCACAGCCGACAGCACGGCGGAGATCCGCCCCGTCACCGTCGACCGCACCCTGGCCGGCGAGGCGGTCATCGCCAAGGGCCTCGCTGCCGGCGAGAAGGTGGTCACCGACGGCCAGATGCGCCTGGGACAGGGTACCAAGGTGGCCGAGGGCGGGGGCAAGGGGCCATGAGCGGCATCCATCCTCCTTCTCCCTCTCCCGCCAGGGGAGAGGGTCTCCGGTGTCCCGATGAACGTTTCTGAACTCTTCATCCGCCGCCCGGTGGCCACCGGGCTGCTGACCATCGCGCTGATCCTGATGGGGCTGGCGGGCTACCGCCAGTTGCCGGTGGCGGCGCTGCCCAACGCCGACTTCCCCACCATCAGCGTCTCGGCCGTGCTGCCGGGCTCCAGCCCCGAGGCCATGGCGGCGGCGGTGGCATCACCGCTGGAGCGTGAGTTCAGCACCATCTCGGGGGTCGAGACCATCACTTCGTCCTCGGGCCAGGGCACCACCTCGATCACCCTGACCTTCGACCTCAACCGCAACATCGACGCCGCCGCCCAGGACGTGCAGGCCGCCCTGGCTCGCGCCGCGCGCCGGCTGCCGGCCGAAATGACCACGCCGCCCTCGTTCCGCAAGGTCAACCCCGCCGACCAGCCGGTGGTGCTGCTGGCGCTATCCTCGTCCACCATGCCGCTGTCGGCCTTGAACGAATACGCCGAGAGTTTTCTCACCCCCCGCATCTCGCGGCTGACCGGCGTCGCCCAGGTGCTGACCTACGGCGCCCAGAAGTTCGCCGTGCGCATCCAGCTCAACCCCGATCAGCTGGCGGTCAAGCGCATCGGACTGAACGAGGTCCAGGCGGCACTGACCGCGGCCAACTCCAACTCGCCGCTGGGCATTCTCAATGGGCCGAAACAGCAGCTCACCCTGCAATCCAACCCGCAGCTTCCCAACGCTGGTGCCTTCGGCGAGCTGACTGTGGCATGGCGCGAGGGGGCGCCGGTGCGGCTGAAGGACATCGCCAACGTCAAGGACAGCGTCGAGAACGAGCGCACCGCCAGTTGGTACAACGGCAACCGCGCCATCGTCATGGCGGTGCAGCGCCAGCCCGACGCCAACGCCGTCGAGGTGGTGGACGCGGTGCGCAATCTGTTGCCCCAGGTGACCGCCGCCCTGCCGCCGACGGTCAAGATCGACGTGATGAACGACCGCTCGCGCTCCATCCGCGCCGCCATCAAGGACGTGCAGGAGACCTTCATCCTGACCGTGGTGCTGGTGGTGGCGGTGATCTTCGTCTGCCTGCGCCGGGTGACCGCCACCGTCATCCCCGCCATCACCATGCCGGTGTCGCTGATCGCCACCATGGGCGGCATGGCGGTGCTGGGCTTCAGCCTCGACAACGTGTCGCTGCTGGGCCTGACCATGTCGGTGGGCCTGGTGGTGGACGACGCCATCGTCATGCTGGAGAACATCCAGCGCCACGTCGACGAGGGCATGGACCCCTTCGCCGCCGCCATCAAGGGAGCGCGCGAGATCGGCTTCACCATCCTGTCCATCACCCTGTCGCTGGTGGCGGTGTTCATCCCCATCCTGTTCATGGGCGGCGTCATCGGCCGGGTGTTCCACGAGTTCGCCGTGGTGGTGACCATGGCCATCGCGGTCTCGGCCGTCCTGTCGCTGACCCTGACGCCGGCCATGTGCGCCCGCTTCCTGCGGCCGGAGCGCCATGACGAGGGCGGCGCGGTGATGCGGGCACTGGATGGCGGCTTCCAAAAGACCCTGGGGCTCTACCGCGTCACCCTGGAATGGGTGCTCGACCACGGCGGCACCATGCTGGCGGTGACGCTGGGCAGCATCGTCGCCACCGTCTGGCTGTTCAACGCGGTGCCCAAGGGCTTCTTTCCCATCGAGGATACCGGCCAGATCTTCGCCCTGACCGAGGCGGCGCAGGACACCTCGTTCAGCGCCATGGCCGAGCACCAGAAGCGGGTCGCCGCCATCATCCAGGATGACCCCAACATCGCCACGGTGACCTCGGCGGTCGGCGTGTCGGGGCTGTCCAACGCGGTCAACACCGGGCGCATGTTCATCAACATGGTGCCGCGCGATCAGCGGCCGCCGGTGGGCGAGGTCATCCAGCAACTGCGCAGGAAGCTGGCCGGCCAGCCGGGCATCACCGTCTACCTGCAGCCGGTGCAGAACCTGGTGGTGGGCGGCCGCTCGGCGAAAAGCCAGTACCAGTACACCCTGGAGGGCATCGACCAGGGCGAGCTTTATGCCCTGTCCGAGCGCATGGTGGCGCGGATGAACCAGGACGGCGAGCTGTTCCAGGACATCACCTCCGACCTGCAGATCAAGAGCCCGCAGGCGGTGGTGGACGTGGATCGCGACAAGGCCGCCGCGGTGGGCGTCAAGCTCGACGACGTGCGCTCGACGCTGTATTCGGCCTATGGCACGCGGCAGATTTCCACCATCTACACCGCCAGCAACGACTATCAGGTGATCATCGAACTGGCGCCCGAGTTCCAGACCGACGCGGGCTCGCTGTCCAAGCTTTACGTGCGCTCCACCACCGGCCAGTTGGTGCCGCTGGAGTCCATCGCCAAGGTGGTGCGCACGGTGGGGCCGCTGACCGTCAACCATCAGAGTCAGATTCCCTCGGTGACCATCGCCTTCAACGTCGCCCCCGGCCATGCCCTGGGCGAGGCCATCGAGCGCGTCAAACTGCTGGAGCGCGAGGTCGGCTTCCCGGCCGGCATCGCGTCGAGCTATTCCGGCACGGCGCAGGTGTTCAAGCAGTCGCTGGCCAACCAGGGCTTTCTGCTGATCGCCGCGGTGCTGGTGATCTACGTGGTGCTGGGGGTGCTGTACGAAAGCCTGGTGCACCCGGTGACCATCCTGTCGGGGCTGCCCTCGGCGGCGGTGGGGGCGCTGCTGACCCTGATGCTGTTCCGCCAGGAGCTGACGGTGATCGCCATCATCGGCATCCTGATGCTGATCGGCATCGTCAAGAAGAATGCCATCATGATGATCGACTTCGCGCTGGACGCGCAGCGCAACCGCGGCATGGCCGCGCGGGACGCCATCCACCAGGCCTGCCTGCTGCGCTTCCGCCCCATCATGATGACCACCATGGCCGCCATCATGGGCACCCTGCCCATCGCGCTCGGCGCCGGCGCCTCGGCCGAACTGCGTCAGCCGCTGGGCCTGTCGGTGGTGGGCGGATTGGTGGTGAGTCAGTTGCTCACCCTCTACATCACCCCGGTGCTTTACCTGCGCTTCGAGCGCCTGCGCGAGATGGTGATGGGCCGGGTGAAGGGGGAGGTTCCGGCGGAGTAGCGGGAATCACCTTTGGCGCTCCTCAGGGTGAGGCCGCATTTCCTTGTCGTAGTTTGCCCGGTCGATGGAAGCCTGGGAGAATCCGACATTAAGACTGGCGCGGATGAATTCCCTATCCTTCTCAGCGGCGTAGACGCGTCCGTCCGCTGGCACCGCAATCGTACCCGGTCTATAGTTCAGCGGACAGGAGCGATAGGCCGCCATGCGCACCCTCGACGATATCATGAGTCAGCTTCGGGCCATGCAGCCCGATCTCCGGCGCCGCTACCCTATCCGCGAGATGGGGGTGTTCGGCTCCTATGTGCGGGGCGAGCAGCGCGACGACAGCGATCTCGACGTGCTGGTGGACCTCGGCGACGGGGTCACCCTGATCGATTACGTCGGCCTTCAGCTTGAACTGTCCGAAGCGCTGGGGCTCAGGGTCGATCTCGCCAACAAGAAGACGCTCAAGCGACGGATCGGCCAGCGCATCCTCTCCGAGGTGAGGCCGCTGTGACCCGGGATTTCCGCGACTCTGGGGCGATCCGTCGCCCTACCATCAATACCCAGCGATTCGAGTTCCCACTTTCGTTACCAATGCCACGCTAAATCGTCGTGGCCACCGCCCGTGCCGCCAGCACGCCCACCAGATGGGCGCGGTACTCCGCGGTGGCGTGCAGGTCGCGGTTGAGGTGGTCGGGCGGCACCGACAGGCCATGAAGGGCGGCGGCCGAAAAATTCCCCGCCAGGGCTCGCTCGAATTCGGGCAGGCGGAAGACGCAGGCGCCGGCCCCGGTCACCGCCACCCGCACGCCCGCGCCGGTGTCCGCCACGAACACCCCCACCACCGGATAGCCCGACGCCGGATCGCGCACTTTGGCATAGCCGGCACGGACCGGCAGCGGATAGGCCACCGAGACGATCAGTTCCCCCGGCTCAAGCGCGGTCTCGAACATGCCGGTGAAGAACGCGTCGGCGGCGATGCGGCGGCGGTCGGTGCGAATCTCGGCGCCCAGGCCGAGCACGGCGGCCTGATGGTCGCCGGCCGGGTCGTTGTTGGCCAAGGCGCCGCCCAGCGTTCCCATGTTGCGAACCTGCACGTCGCCGATACTGCCGGCCAGAGCCGCCAGCGCCGGAATATCCGTGGTCGCGGCCAGCTCGGCATGGATGGCCGCCGCCCCCACCACCAGACGGCCGTCCTCGCGGCCAATGCCCTGGAGCTCCGGCAGGCGGGCGATGTCGATCAGCAGGTCGGGGCGGGCCAGGCGCAACTTGAGCGCCGCCAGCAGGGTCTGGCCGCCGGCCAGGTATTTCGGCTCCCCGGCGGCCGCGAAGGCGTCGAGGGCGTCGGCGAGGGTGGCGGGGCGGCGAAAGGCGAAGGGATACATCAGCTCACCGCGATCCGGGCGGCCACCGCCTCGACGATGGGGCGGTAGCCGGTGCAGCGGCACAGGTTGCCGGACAGGCCTTCGCGGATGGCGGCCTCGTCCGGCTTCTCCAGGCTGGCGGCGAGGCCGAGGGCGGTCATCACCATGCCCGGCGTGCAGAAGCCGCATTGCAGGGCATGGTGGTCGCGGAAGGCGTCCTGCATGGGATCCAGCGCCTCACCGGTGGCGACGCCTTCGATGGTGGTGACGGCGCGGCCGTCCGCCTGCG
The DNA here is from genome assembly GCA_016183945.1 of Magnetospirillum sp. The sequence goes on along the minus strand of JACPDP010000033.1, from coordinate 7,851 downwards.
CCGCCAGCACCAGGCACGATTTCACCGCCCGGCCGTCGAGATGCACCGTGCAGGCGCCGCACTGGCCGGTGTCGCAGCCGATATGGGTGCCGGTCAGGCCCAGCGTCTCGCGCAGCAGGGCCGACAGCAGCGTGTGCGGTGCCAGGTCGGCCTCAACCGGACGGCCGTTGACGGTGAGCGAAATACGCATGACGGCACCTTAGCCTTGCCCCACATCCATAAGGTGAGGCCGCTTCCCCTTGCGGTCAAGCGGCTCTCCTCCGGAGATGGCATCCTATCCCGAGGGGCGCTATCATCTGCCGCGGCGGGCCGCCATCATGCGCCGGCACACCGACCTTGACGCGAGAGAACGATGGCTATTGCGGTGAAGTCCTGCCTGGACGTGGTGTTCTGGTTCAACGATCAGGCGCTCAACGATCGGGAGTATTTGCAGCCCCAGAAGCTGCACCGCCTCCTCTATCTGGCGCAGGCCTACTACGCCGTGGCCTATCACGGCCGCAAGCTGATGCCGGCCACCTTCGTCACCGACGCCTTCGGCCCGGTGGAACCCACCGTGTTCCACACCTTCGCCTACGGCCGGCCGCACATGATCGAGCCCAACAAGATCCCCGACCCGGTGGCGCATTTCCTCGACAGCATCTGGCGCCGCTTCGGCCAGTACACCGCCGACCAGCTCACCAAGAAGATCGTCGAGCACGCCCCCGTCGCCTTGGCCATGGCCACCGGCCTCGGCGAGGAAATCGGATTCGCCGAGATGCTGAAGTTCTATTCCTCGGAAGCCGCCGCCAGGAAAGGCGCCCCAGGGGTGGAGTCGGTGCTGCGGCCCCGCGTGCTGCGCTCGCAGGGCGGCAAGCCGGTCAGCGTCACCCACTGGGCGCCCAAGGTGGTAACGGTGAAGAAGGACGGGTGATATCCTACGGCCGCACCGGCACCAGCAGGTTGGTCCGCATGGTCTGCACCGGTTCGCCCGCCGCGTCCCGGGTCACCACCTCCATCCGCGCCAACCCCAGCCCAGGGCGCGAGCGCATGGACCGGGTCTCCAGCACGGTGGTCTCGACGGTGAGCACGTCGCCGGGGCGCACCGGGCGGTGCCAGGTGAGGGACTCCACCCCGGCGCCGATCACCCCCAGCGGCAGGCCGATGTCCGAGGTCACCAGCAGCCGCATGGTCGCCGCCGCGGTGTGCCAGCCCGAGGCCGCCAGCCCCTCGAAGAACGAGCCCTGGGCGGCGTCCTCGTCGAGGTGGAAATACTGCGGGTCCCACTGGGCGGCGAAGGACTTGATATCCGCGACCGTCACCGTGTAGCTGGGCGAGTGGAACACCTGGCCGGCGGCGAGGTCTTCGAGATAGCGCGTCATGCGGCCTCCGGTTGGACAATACGGGGTTCGCGGCCGATCATCATCGCCATCATCGACGCCACCAGGCAGGCGCTGCCCGCCATGACGAAGGCCAGCCAGTAGTCGCCGAGATCGGTGCGGATGATGCCGGCGCCCAGCGCCGCCACCGCCGCTCCCACCTGATGCGCGGCGAAGATCCAGCCGAACATGATGCCGGCCTTCTCCGGCCCGAAGGCCTTGGCGGTGAGGCGCACCGTCGGCGGCACGGTGGCGATCCAGTCGAGGCCGTAGAACACCGCGAACAGCCACAGCCCATAGACGCTGGGGCCGAAGGCGGCGTCGAGCAGGATCAGCGACAGGCCGCGGAAGCCGTAATACCATGCCAGCAGCTTGCGGTTGTCCCAGCGATCCGACAGCCAGCCCGACAGGGTGGTGCCGATGAAGTCGAAGATGCCCATGGCGGCCAGCAGGCCGGCGGCCTTGACCTCGGGGATGCCGTGGTCGAAACAGGCCGGCACCAGATGGGTGCCGATCAGCCCGTTGGTGGACAGGCCGCAGATGAAGAAGGTGCCGGCCAGCAGGCGGAAATCGCGCGAGCCCAAGCCCTCCCGCAGCGTCTGCACCGCCGCCACCACCGGATTGCCGGCCTTCGCCGGCGGCTTGGGGGCGTGGGTGGCGCCCACCGGCAACAGGCCCAGGTCCGAGGGCCGGTCGCGCATCAGGACCCATACCACCGGCATCAGCAGCGCGGCGGCGCCGGCGATCAGCATCACCGCGGCACGCCAGCCATAGCGTTCCACCGCCATGGCCATCAGCGGCAGGAACACCAGTTGTCCGGTCGCGGCGGCCGCCGTCAGCACGCCCATGGCGGTGCCGCGCCCCTTGTCGAACCAGCGGGTGACCACGGTGGCCCCCAGCACCAGGGCGGTCATGCCGGTGCCGGTGCCCACCACCACCCCCCACAGCAGCACCATCTGCCACGGCTCGCGCATCAGGGTGGTGGCCGAGACGCCCACCGCCAGGATGGTCAAGGACAGCGCCATGGTGCGGCGCACCCCCATCCAGTCCATCAGGGCGGCCGCGAACGGCCCCATCAGGCCGTAGAGGATGATGCTGACCGACACCGCCAGGGAAATGGTGGCACGGCTCCAGCCGAACTCAGCCTCCAGCGGCACCATCAGCACCCCCGGCGCCGAGCGCACCCCCGCCGCGGTCAGCAGGGTGACGAACACCAGCGGCACCACCACCCAGGCATAATGAACCTTGCGGGCCATGCCGGCCTCCGTCATGAGTGAGACAGGTCTGTCTCATTCATTGCAAATTAAAACGCAGACGATATGATTGTCAACCATGGTGGAAAACTGCTCCGACAAGAAATGCGCCCGCGACCGCATCCTGGCGGCGGCGGAGGAACTGTTCTATCGCGAGGGCATCCGCGCCGTCGGCATCGACACGGTGATCGAGACGGCCGGCGTCGCCAAGATGAGCCTGTACCGCGCCTTCCCCTCCAAGGACGACCTGGTGGCCGCCTATCTGGAGGACCTGGACCGGCGCTATTGGCTGTGGTGGGACGAGGTGACCGGCCGCCACCCCGGCGACCCGCGGGCACAACTGCTGGCGGTGTTCCAGGCACTGGCCAAGTTCACCCGCGGCGCCAATTATCGCGGCTGCGCCTTCATCAACACTGCCGTCGAGTTCCACGACCCCGCCCATCCCGGTCACGCCGTCGCCGAGGCGCACAAGCGCGAGGTACGCCGCCGCCTGTGCCGCCTCGCCGCCGCCGCCGGGGCGCCGCAGCCCGAGGTGCTGGCCGACCAGTTGCAGTTGCTGATGGAGGGCGCCTATTCGGCCGGCAACACCATGGGCCAGGACAGCCCCGCCGCCGCCGTGGTGGGAGCGGCCAAGGTATTGATCGACGCCACACTCAACCAGGGGAACGCCTCATGACTCAGCCTCACCTGTTCACCCCCATCGAACTGCGCGGCCTGACGCTGGCCAACCGCGTCGCCGTGGCGCCCATGTGCCAGTTCAGCGCGGTGGACGGCTGCGCCCAGGACTGGCACCTGCAGCACTACGGCAGCCTGGCCGCCTCGGGGCCGGGAATGATCGTCATCGAGGCCACCGGCGTGGCGCCCGAGGGCCGCATCTCGCCCGGCTGCCTCGGCCTGTGGAACAACGCCACCGAGGCCGCCTTCACCCGACTGGTAGCGGCGCTGAAGAAGCTCGGCAACAGCCGCATCGCGGTGCAGCTCGGCCATGCCGGGCGCAAGGGTTCGGGCGGGCGGCCGTGGGAGGGCGGCGGGCCGGCGCGGGAAGGCGGCTGGGAGACCATTTCCGCGTCAGCCATCCCGTTCGACGACGGCTGGCCGACGCCCCGCGCCGCCACCCGCGAAGACCTGATGCGCATCAAGGAGGCCTTCACCGACGCGGCGCGCCGCGCCCTGCGGGTCGGCTTCGACGCCATCGAGGTGCACTCGGCGCACGGCTACCTGCTGCACCAGTTCCTCTCGCCGCTGTCCAACCAGCGCCAGGACGAGTTCGGCGGCAAGCTGTCCGACCGTATGCGCTTCCCGCTTGAGGTGATCGGCGCCATGCGCGCCGTCTGGCCGGCCGACAAGCCGCTCGGCATCCGCATCAGCGCCACCGACTGGGCCGAGGGCGGCTTCGCCCCCGAGGACGCGGTCACCTACGCCAAGGCCTTCAAGGAGGCCGGCATCGATTATGTCTGCGTCTCGTCGGGCGGGCTGCTGCCCAATGCCAAGGTCCCGGTCGGGCCGGGCTACCAGCTTCATCTCGCCGAGCTGATCCGCGCCGAGACCGGGTTGCCGGTACGGGCGGTGGGCCTGATCGCCACCCCGCAACAGGCCGAGGCGGCGCTGGCCGAAGGCAAGGGCGACATGGTGGCCATCGGGCGCGGCTTCCTCGACAACCCGCGATGGGTCTGGCATGCCGCCCAAGCCCTCGGCGCCGACATCGCCTATCCGCCGCAATACATGGCCGCCATGGGCAAATACTGGCCGGGGGCGAAACTGGCGCGGCCGTAGAGCACTCCCTCCCCCGCCTGCGGCAGGGGAGGACTCTGATAGAAAAGGGCATCCATGCCGAAGACCTCCTGGCCGGCCGTATTGCTGTTTCTCGGCGCCGGCATCGTCGCCGCCTTCCAGGTCGGCAAGGCGCCCATCGCCCTGCCGGGCATCCGTGCCGATTTCGGCACCGGCCTGGCGGCGGTGGCCTGGGTGCTGTCGACCTTCCCCATGGTGGGAGCCCTCACCGGCGCCGCCATGGGCGTGATGGTGACCCGCATCGGGGCCAGAACCATGCTGCCGCTCGGGCTGGCGCTGATCGCCGCCGCCAGCCTGGCGGGCGCCCTCAGCCTCACCTTGCCCTGGCTGCTGGCCACCCGCGTCGCGGAGGGGCTGGGCCTGCTGGTGGTGGTGATCGCCGCGCCCACCCTGATCACCCAGGTCACCCATGGCGACGACCGCGCCAAGGCCTTCGGCATGTGGGGCTGCTTCATGCCGGCGGGAATGGCCATGGCCATGCTGGCGGCGCCACTGCTGTCCGGGCTGGGATGGCGCGGCCTGTGGCTGGGAATGGCGGTGCTGGCCGCCGCCTACGCCGTCGCGGTCACCCTGCGGCGCGGCCCCGCACCGGCGGCGGCGCCCGAACCGGCGCAGCCGCTGCTGCCCGACCTCGCCGCCACCCTGCGGGCGCCGGGGCCGCGGCTGCTGGCGGTGGTCTTCGCCAGCTACACGGCGGCCTGGGCGGTGCTGACCGGCTTCCTGCCCACCCTGCTGATGGAGCGCATGGCGGTGTCGGCCGGCACCGCCGGACTGATGACGGCGGCGGTGGCCGGGGCCAATGTCATCGGCAACCTCGCCACCGGCCCCATCCTCGCCCACGGGCCGCGACGCTGGCTGCTGGTGGCGCTGGCCAGCGGCGCCATGGGCCTGTGCTCGCTGGGAATTTTCGACCCCGCGACGCCGGGCTGGGCCGCCTTCGCCTTGAGCCTGCTGTTCAGCGCCTCCGGCGGGCTGCTGCCGGCCTGCGTCATCGGCGGCGCCGCGGCGGTGGCCCCCGACCGCCGCCTGGTGCCCGCCGCGGTGGGACTGGTGATGCAGGGAAGCAATCTCGGCCTCACCCTGGGGCCGGTGGCCGCCGCCGTGGTGGTGGAGCCCTGGGGCTGGGGCGCCGCCCGCCTGGTGCTGGTGCCGGCCGCCCTGCTGGGCATCCTGCTGGCGTTGAGGCTGCGGCGATTGTAGAATCCTTCGTTTCCGTCCTTCCCGCGCAGGCGGAAATGACGAACCAGAAGGGCGCGATGAATCTTCCGGCCGGTCTCCTCCACCGACTCTCCGCCATCTTCGGCGAACGCCTCTCTCTGGCGGCGGCGGTGCGCGAGCAGCACGGCCGCGACGAGTCCTACCATCCCGGCAGCCCGCCCGACGCGGTGGCGTTCGCCCGCTCCACCGCCGAGGTCAGTGCCGCGGTCAAGGCCTGCGCCGCATACAAGGTGCCGGTGATCGCCTTCGGCACCGGCACCTCGCTGGAGGGCCACGTCGCGGCGCTGCGGGGCGGCCTGTGCATCGACCTGATGCAGATGAACCAGGTGGTGGTGGCGGTGCGTCCCGAGGACATGGACGTCACGGTGCAACCCGGCGTCACCCGCCAGCAGCTCAACGAATACATCCGGGATACCGGCCTGTTCTTCCCCATCGACCCCGGCGCCGACGCCTCGCTGGGCGGCATGGCGGCGACGCGGGCCTCGGGCACCAACGCGGTGCGCTACGGCACCATGAAGGACAATGTGCTGGCCCTCGAAGTGGTGCTGGCCGACGGCCGCGTCATCCGCACCGGCGGACGGGCGCGGAAATCCTCGGCCGGTTACGACCTGACGCGGCTGATGGTCGGCTCCGAGGGCACGCTCGGCATCATCACCGAGCTGACGCTGAAGCTCACCGGCATCCCCGAGGCCATCTCGGCGGCGGCATGCCCTTTCCCCAGCGTCGAGGCGGCCATCAATACCGTCATCCTGACCATCCAGTCGGCCATCCCGGTGGCCCGCGTCGAGTTCCTCGACGAGGTGATGGTGGAGGCGGTCAACCGCTACTCAAAGACGGCGCATACCCTGGCACCAACCCTGTTCTTCGAGTTCCACGGCAGCCCGGCCGGGGTGGCGGAGCAGGCTGAAAGGGTCGGGGTCATCGCCGCCGAGTTCGGTGCCGCCGGCTTCCGGTGGGCCACCAGCCCCGAGGACCGCACCCGCCTGTGGGCGGCGCGCCACAGCGCCTATTGGGCGGCGCTGGCGCTGCGCCCCGGCTGCAAGGGCTGGACCACCGACGCCTGCGTCCCCATCTCGCGGCTGGCCGAATGCATCCTGGAGACCAAGGCCGACCTCGACGCCTCGCCGCTGACCTGCGCCATCGTCGGCCATGTGGGCGACGGCAACTTCCATGTGGTGGAACTGGTCGACCCCGCCAACGCCCTTGAAGTCGCCGAGGCCGAGCGCATCAACAAGCGGGTGGTGGCGCGGGCCCTGGCCATGGACGGCACCTGCACCGGCGAGCACGGCATCGGTTTCGGCAAGATGGGCTACCTCGCCGCCGAGTTCGGCGAGGCGCTGGAGGTCATGCGGGCGGTCAAGCGGGCCCTCGACCCCGACGGCATCATGAATCCGGGCAAGGTGGTGGGGTAGGCGGGCGCACCTCACTTCTTCGGCTTGACCTTGACGTGGTTGACCACCGCGGTGACGCCGTCGGTTCCCTTGGCCAACGCCTCGACCTTGGCGCTTTCCGCCTTCGACAGGGCGCGGCCGAACAGGAAGACCCGCCCGCCCACCGCGTGCCAGCGCCAGTTGGTGTGGCTGACGCCCTTCTCGGAGGCCAGCTTGGCGGCGATCTTCTTCTCGATGACGGTGTCGTCGGCGAATTCCTTGGCGGCGCTCTTGTCCGAGGCCGGCGGCACGAACAGCTCGTTGACCACCTTCTTGACGCCCTCGACCGCCTTGGCCAGCTTGGCGGCCTGGTCCTTCTCGGCCGCCGACTTGACGGTGCCGGTCAGCAGCACGTCGGCCTCGTAGACGTCGGTGGTGATGGAGGCGGCCGCCTTGCCCATCTTGTCGGCCACGGCGGCGACGATGGCGCCCTTCATCCTGGTGTCGGCGGCGATGTCCGAGGTGCTGCGATCCTCCGCCGCCGCCTCGACCGCCGAGGTCACCATCGACAACGGATTGAACTGGGCCTGCGCCGGCACCGCTGCCGCCAGAGCCATCGCCACCGTGATCACAGCTGTCTTGGTCCGCATCCTACCCTCCCACATTCGTCCGAGAGACAAAGTAACCCCTTGGGCGAACTGCCACAACATTCGACGGCGGCGCGCCCTCACCACGGATCAGTTTTCTTGACGTCAGGAATCCCCGCGTGATTCAAGGAGTCCGCCCTTGATGGAGCGGAGGCGTGGGGATGGGGGGAATCGAGCGTTTGGCCGAGTCGATCTCGGCAGATTTGGCGGCGCGGCT
>JACPDP010000024.1 GCA_016183945.1 Magnetospirillum sp. | reverse complement strand
GCCGATCCTGCGGGGCGCCCTCGCGGCCCATCAGGCCAAGCACGCCATCAACCCAAACCTTGAACAGCAGGCCGTGGCGGCATAGCCTGCTCAACCGACAGCGCCTGCCGAGCAAATTTCAACATGGCGCGGGACATCCCCGTATTCGGCGATCCGCCCCTCGACCTCCAGCAATTGGCGAGTCTTCTCGACCACCTGGGCGGAGATGTCAGGACCTTTCAGCAGGTCGCGGATGCCATCGACCATGCCGGTGAGGTCGTGCAGCACGCCTTGCGCGCCCCGTCCCACCGTGCTGGTGCGGGCGATCTCCTCCAGCAGATTGCCCCAGGCGGCGGCGAGATGATGCGCGGCGCCGGTCAGGCCTGCCGCTTCCGCCGCTCCCGCGCCGCCGACCTGTTGCTCCAGGGCGTCCAGCACGATCCTTTGGGCACCGGCCACCTCGCCGGTTTCGACCAGGGTGCGGATCACCTCCTTCTGGGTGGCCGAGAACGACACGCCGACGCGCTTGAGCGCGGTGATGCCCTCGACCGGATCCTCCAGCGCCTTGCCCAACTGGGTGGCCGAGGACGACAGGTCCTGGCGGAACACCGCCGACAGATCCTGCGCCAGCCGGATGGCGCGGGTGAAGGTGTCGCCCGAGACCGAGCGGAAGGTCGCCATGACCGCGGACGCATCCATCACGCCCTCGGCGGTGGCCAGCGTGCCGGTTTCCATCTCGTCGGCCAGCGCGGCCAGTTGGCCGGCGGTCAGCCCTGGACCAGGGCGGCTCCGACGGCGCCCACCGCTCCGGCGGCGAGCAGACCGGTGCGCCCGGTGGCCATCAGCGCATCGCCGAACAGCCCCATCCGCCCGGCCATGCCCTCGACCACGCCGCGCACGCCCTGGCCGACCTCGTTGATCGCCAGCAGCGCCTTGGAAGCCGGCTGTGCCGCCCGCTCGATCCGCTCCAGCGCCCGGCGGCCGTCCTCGCCCAATTGCATCAGGGCGCGGCGGAACACCTCGCCATCTTCGAGGGCGAGGCGGATGGAGACGGTGCGGGCGGTCATTCACGATGTCTTTCGGCCAGGGCCTCGCGCATTCCCGCTTCCGCGAACGGCAGCAGCAGCGCCAGCGCCCTCTCGTCGAAGCCGAGCGCACGGCCGTGGGCGAGCAGGCCGGCGATGTCGAAGCGGGCCGGGTCGGCGTGCATCAGCATCTCCCAGGCCTGCCAGCCTTCGATGGTCGTGGGCTCGTTCAGGTCGGTGGGGCAGCTTCCGTCACCGGCGCAAGCGGCGCCGTCGGCGTGGCACTGGCGGCAATATCCAGGCCCGCCGCCGAAGTGCCATCGGCTGCGGGCCTGGAGGCGTTTCCCTCGGCAAGCACCGCCTCGTGCGGCGCGGTGTAGAGGCCGACGAAAGCCCCGGCCACGGCCCCGCC
>JACPDP010000022.1 GCA_016183945.1 Magnetospirillum sp. | reverse complement strand
AAATGCGGCAGCCCCAGCCACGCGAACAGGATCACCGCCATGTGCAGGCCGGCCGAGAATGCGTAAGAGTCGCGCCGCATGTCCATGGGGTGGTTCCTAGCGCCGCTTGCCCTTCGGGGGCTCCGCGCCCTTGATTTCGGTGACCAGCGCCACCTTGGAGAAGCCAGCGGCCCCCAGGGTGCCCATCACCTCCATGACGCGACCGTAGTCGATGGTCTTGTCGCCGCGGATGAAGATGCGGGTGTCCGGCTTCTGGGCGGTGATGGCCTTCAGCCGGGCCACCAGGTCCTCCAGCGGCACCTCGGTCTCCTGCAGCCACACCTTGCCGTGGGCGTCGACCGTCACCGACAGCGGCTGGTCGTCACCCTTGATGGGCGCCGCGTCGGTCTTGGGCAGGTCGATCTGCACCCCGGCGGTCATCAGCGGCGCGGTGACCATGAAGATCACCAGCAGCACCAACATGACGTCGACCATGGGCGTCACGTTGATCTCGGCCATCGGCCGGAAGCGCTTGGAGTGGTTCTTGCGGCCTCCGACGGCGGCGCCCATCAGACCTTCTCCTCCAACTGGCGCGACAGAATGGCGCCGAACTCGCCGGCAAAGTTCTCCAGCCGCTTGGAATAGCGGTCGAGGTCGCTGCTGATCTTGTTGTAGGCGATCACCGCCGGAATGGCCGCCACCAGGCCCAGCGCGGTCGCGAACAGGGCCTCGGCGATGCCGGGCGCCACCACCGCCAGCGAGGTGTTCTTGGTGGCGGCGATGGACTGGAAGCTGTTCATGATACCCCAGACGGTGCCGAACAGGCCGATGAACGGCGCCGTCGAGCCCACCGAGGCCAGGAAGCCCAGCCGGCGTTCCAGCAGCTCCATCTCGCGGCCCAGGGTGACGTTCATCACCCGGTCGATACGCTGCGGCAGGCTGGCGCGCACCGTCTCGCGGTCGGCCAGACCCTTGGCGGCCGACCGGCGCCATTCGCGCATGGCGGCGACGAAGATGGACGACATGGGGTCGTGCGGCCGCGAGCCGATGCGGTCGTAGAGCTCTTCCAGCGAGCCGCCCGACCAGAAGCTCTCCTCGAACTGCTCCGCGCGGTTGTAGAGCTGCCTGATGCGCATCAGCTTGTCGAAGATGATGGCCCAGCCGCCAGCATCAGGGAGACCATCACTAGCTTGACAATGATGTCGGCCCGAAGGAACAGGGCCCACATGGACAGGTCGTGCTGGGCGACCGAACCCGCCAGCGCCACCGATTGAACGGGATCCATGACAGTTACCGCCTTTCTCTCAATCTTTTCGACAATGAATCCTGGTACCCGGCGGGCAGGCGCGCCGGCCTGCCATCAAGGCTGATATACGCCAACCGGACGTTGAGACGCACCAATTCGATGCCGTCGTCAAGGCGGCGGATGACCTGCCGCACCTTCAACGAAGCGCCTCCGACCTCCGTCACCTCGCTCTCCACCTCGAGCTGGTCGTCCAGCCGGGCCGGCTTCCGGAAGTCGATTTCGGCATGGCGCACGGCGAAGGCGAACCCGCGGCCTTCGGCCAGCAGCGCCGATTGGCTGACGCCCATCTCGCGCACCATCTCGGTGCGGGCACGTTCGGCGAAGTTCAGGTAGTTGGAGTGATAGACGATGCCGCCGGCGTCGGTGTCCTCGTAATAGACGCGGATGGGGAAGATGTGAGTCATTCTCCCTCCTCCGCCATCCCCGCCAAAAGGTCGAGCTGGACCAGCACGTCCTTGGGCGGGTTGAGGCCGATGTGCTTGAAGCCGCCGGCCGACAGCATGCGGCCGCGCGGCGTGCGCTGGATCAGCCCCTGCTGCAGCAGGTAGGGCTCCACCACCTCTTCCAACGTGTCGCGGCTCTCCGACAGGGCGGCCGCCAGCGTTTCCACCCCCACCGGCCCACCGCCGTAGTGTTCGGCGATGCATCTCAGGTAACGGCGGTCCATGGCATCGAGGCCGAGCTTGTCCACCTCCAGCCGGTTGAGCGCCGCGTCCGCCACCTCGGCATCCACCGGCGAGCGGCCGGCCACGGCGGCGAAGTCGCGCACCCGGCGCAACAGCCGTCCCGCCACCCGGGGGGTGCCGCGCGACCGTTCCGCCACCTCGACGGCACCCTCGGGCGTCAGCTCGAACGACAGCACGCGTGCGCCGCGGCGCACGATCAGCTCCAGCTCGTCGGGGGTGTAGAAATTCATCCGGCAGGGAATGCCGAACCGCTCGCGCAACGGCGTGGTCAGCAGGCCGGACCGCGTCGTCGCCCCCACCAGCGTGAACGGCGGCAGGTCGATGCGCACCGAGCGCGCGGCCGGGCCCTCGCCGATGATGAGGTCGAGTTGGAAGTCCTCCATGGCCGGATAGAGCACTTCCTCTATGGCCGGATTAAGGCGATGGATTTCGTCGATGAACAGAACGTCGCGCGGCTCCAGGTTGGTGAGCAGCGCCGCCAGGTCGCCCGCCCGCTGGATCACCGGCCCCGAGGTGGCGCGGAATCCCACTCCCAGCTCGCGCGCCATGATCTGCGCCAGGGTGGTCTTGCCCAGGCCCGGCGGGCCGTGGAACAGCACGTGGTCCAGCGCCTCGGCCCGCCCCCGCGCGGCGGTGATGAAGACCTTGAGGTTGTCGCACACCTGCCGCTGCCCGACGAAATCACCCAGCGTCTGCGGCCGCAGATGGGTTTCGGGCTCGCCGGGCGCCTGATCGGGGGAGACGATGCGGTCCTCGCTCACCGGATCATGTCCTTGCCCAGGCGCTTCAGCGCCTCGCGGATCAGGGTGGAGGCCGGCGTGCCGTCATCCAGCTCGCGGGCCGCCTCGCCCACCGCCTGGAACGCCTCCAGCCGCCGGTAGCCCAGATTGACCAGGGCCGAGATGGCATCCTCCATCGGCCCCGCCGCCGCCGGCAGGGGCGCCGCGCCGGCGATGGCGGCGGGCGCCGGGGCAAAACCGCCGAGGGCGGCACGGCCGGCCTTGTCCTTCAGTTCGGCGAGCACGCGGGCGGCCAGCTTGGGCCCGACGCCGCTGGCCCGGGTCAGCGCCGCCTTGTCCTGTGCCGCGATGATCTGCAACAACTGCTCGGGCGCCGCGATGGACAGGATGGAGAGCGCCACCTTGCTGCCCACCCCCTGCACGGTGGTGAGCAGGCGGAACCACTCGCGCTCGCCGCCATCGAAAAAACCGTAGAGGTGGATGGCGTCTTCCCGGACATGGGTCTCGACGAACAGGGTGGCCGCGGCCCCCACCTCCAGCCGTGCCAGGGTGCGGGCCGGGCAGGACACCAAATAGCCGACCCCGCCGCAGTCCACCACGGCCCAATCTTCGCCGACGGAGTCGATCCGCCCCTTGAGCTTGGCGATCATGGGCGGGGGCTCGCTGATGTGGAGCGCGGGCGTCCCGCCCGCTTGGGATGCGGGCGGGACGCCCGCGCTCCAATGCACATTCCGCGCTTCACCGCGCCACCGCCTGCGCCAGCCGGCGCTGGGTGGCCCGGTGGTGGGCGTGACAGATCGCCACTGCCAGGGCGTCGGCGGCATCGGCGGCAGACACCAGGCAGCCGGGCAGCAGGGTGCGAACCATGACGCCGACCTGCTCCTTGGCGGCGCGCCCGGTGCCCACCACCGCCTGCTTGACCAGGGCGGGCGAATATTCCCCCACCGCCAGGCCGGCCAGCGCCGGGGCCAGCAGCACCACGCCGCGGGCCTGACCCAATTTCAGCGTGCTGGACGGGTTCTTGTTGACGAAGGTTTCCTCCACCGCCGCCTCCTCGGGGACCCATTGGGCGATCACGCGGCCGACGCCCTCATGCAACTGCACCAGCCGCTCGGCCAGGCTCAAGCCGCTGTCCGAGCGCACCACGCCGTCGGCGATATAACGCAGGCGGTTGTCGACCATGTCGATGATTCCCCAACCGGTGACACGCAGACCCGGATCGAGCCCGAGAACCCTCATCGTTCCCCCTCAGCCGGCCCTCAGGCGCTCAGTCGTTCCATCACCTCGTCCGGGATCTCGAAATTGGCCTGGACGCGCTGCACGTCGTCATTGTCTTCCAGGACTTCGAGAAGCTTCATCAAGGCCCTGGCGGTATCCTCGTTGGTCACCGGCACGGTAGTCTGCGGCTTCCAGTCCAGCCGGGCATAGTCCGGCGTCCCGAAGCGGGCTTCGAGAGCCTCGCGCACCGTCCCGAGGTCCTCGACGCTGCTGGTGACCTCATGGCCGTCGGCATCCGATTCCACGTTGTCGGCACCGGCGTCCAGCGCCGCCTCGAACATCTGCTCCGGGGTGGCGACAGCGGCCGGGTAGCGGATGGCGCCGACCCGGTCGAACATGAACGACACCGAGTTCAACTCGCCCATGGCGCCGCCGTTCTTCGAGAAGGCGGTGCGGATCTCGGGGGCGGTTCGGTTGCGGTTGTCGGTCAGCGCCTCGACGATGATGGCCACCGAGCCGGGGCCATAGCCCTCGTAGCGGACCTCCTCGTAGTTGGCGCCGTCCTCGCCACCGGCGCCACGCTTGATGGCGCGGTCGATGGTGTCCTTGGACATGTTGGCGGCACGCGATGCCTGGATGGCCGCCCGCAGGCGCGGATTGGCCGCCGGGTCGGGCAGACCGCAGCGCGCCGAAACCGTCAGCTCGCGGATCAGCTTGGTGAAAACCTTGGCCCGCTTGGCGTCCTGTGCGCCTTTGCGGTGCATGATATTCTTGAATTGCGAATGGCCGGCCATGTCTCGAAGAAACCCTGGTGGATGGGGTACGCGCGGCTGTCTACCACATCTTGTGGCCTTAAGAAACCGTAACGCTTAAGGGGTGATTGTGGCGAGATAATGGCTAAGAGCTACCCTTGGGGCCAGCATTCCGCCAGCCGCCCGCCCAGCCGCAGCGGCGCCACCCGCACCGCCAGGCCGCTGCGGTCGTCGGTTTCCACCAGCAGGCCGCAAAGGGTGGCGACACCCTCGGCCGGCGACAGGCGCTCGCCGGGAATCTTGCGGACGAATTTGAAGATGGCGGCATCCTTCTTCATGCCGATCACCGAGTCGTAGTCACCGCACATGCCGGCGTCGGACTGATAGGCGGTGCCGCCGGTGAAAATCCGGTGGTCGGCGGTGGGGACATGCGAATGGCTGCCCACCACCATGCTGACCCGGCCGTCCGCGGCATGGGCGAGCGCCATCTTCTCGCTGGTGGCCTCGGCGTGGACGTCCAACAGGATGGCGTCCATGCCCCCCGCTCCCAGCCGCACCTTGGCCAGTTCACGCTCGACGGCGGCGAAGGGATCGTCGAGGGGCTCCATGAACAGGCGGCCCATCACCTGCATCACCATGATCTTGCGCCCGCGCGGGCCGGGATAGACGCCGACCCCCTTGCCCGGCGTACCGGTAGGGTAGTTCAGCGGCCGCAGCAACCGCGGGTCGCCGTCGATATAGGGCATGATCTCGCGCTGGTCCCAGGAATGGTTGCCCAGCGTCACCACATCCACCCCGGCGGCGTAGAATTCTTCGCAGATCTTGGGCGTAATGCCGAAGCCGTGGGCGGCGTTCTCGCCATTGACCACCACGAAGTCCGTCTCGAGTCGGCGACGGATTTCGGGCAACTTCTCGACCACCGCATCGCGCCCCGACCGCCCCACCACGTCGCCCAGATACAACAGCCTCATGAACGAATAGTCCTTGTCTCCAACAGCCCTATTTCCGTCGCCACCCCGTCGAGGCGCTGGTCGCGGCCGTCATGGGGAATCGCCGCAACCTCTTGGGCGGCGAACGCGATGCCGATGGCTGACACATGGCGCTTTCGTCGCAGCATGTCCAGCGTTCGGTCATAGAATCCGCCGCCGTAGCCCAGCCGGCCCCCCTGACGGTCGAAGGCCAGCAGCGGCACCAGCAGCAGGTCCGGCTCGACCGCGGCGGCGTGGGCCAGCGGATGGGTGGTGCCGAAACGGCCGGGCTCCAGGTCGTCGCCCCAGCTCCAGGCTCGGAACTCCAGCGGCTGGCCCGGCGCCGCCACCACCGGCAGCGCCAGACGGCGGCCAGCCGCGGCCAGGGCCAACAGCAACGGGCGCGGGTCGATCTCATCGCCCATGGGCCAATAGCCGGCCACCGCCGCCCCGGCAGGCAGCAGCGGCGCCAGTTCGGCCAGGGCACGGGCGGCGGCCTCGCCCCGGCGGGCGGCCACGGCGCGCACCGCCACGGCATGGGCGCGCATGGCCGTCTTGAGGGCGGGAATGTCGGGGGTGGTCATGGAGGGATGCAGGAGCGGCGCCGCCTCGACCGTTGGTGTTTGCAAGTCCTCCGTGGCCTGCTATCGCAGGTGGGCGCCATATACTGGAACCACGGTTCCGGCAGGGACAGCTCCCGAGAGGGATTTATTGGCCCCAGGGACATTGGCTACCTGACGCGTCGCGCAGCAAACCGCTCCTTACGACGAATCTAGGCTCTCTCAAGCCGTTCCGCAATGCCCTCGATGCGCTGGGCGAGGAGGTCGATGCCTTGCGCCAGGCGACGGTCGCCCTCGGCCGCCACAGCCGCCGAGCCCGCGGCCTGCCGCAGAGCCTCGCGCGCCTCGGCCAATTCGTCGGCCAGTTGCAGGCCGACCATCACCAGCAGCCGGGAATCGCTGACGGTGCCGACGCAGGCCAGCAGCTTCTGCGCCCGCTCGTCCACCTCGCGCCCCAGTTCGTGGACGCGGGCGACGTCGGCGTCGTCGCAGGCGATGTCGTAGAGGCGCCCGTTGATGGTGATGTTGATGTCGGCCACCGCCCTAGTCCCCCAACAGGCTGCGCAGGCGGTCGATGGTGGCGTCGAGCCGCACCGCCACCACGCGGGTGGTGTCCTGCAACTCGGCGTAGTCCTCGCGGGCGTCGCGCAGTTCGCCGGCCAGCAGAAGGTCGCCGGCCCCGACGCGGGTGGTTGCCTGCTCCAGACGGTCGATGGCCGCGCCGAGGCGGCGGATGGCCTCCTCGGTCTGCTGCAACGCCCCGGACTGCTGCTCCAAAACCGGCCTCCCCCGCCGAAAGTCATGCGTGGTGGAGGTTAGGGCGCGCGGGGGGGCAAGTCAACGAGGGCGAGGCCCGTCGGCTCACAGCCCGCCCATGCACAGGTACTTCACCTCAAGGAAGTCCTCGATGCCGTATTTCGAGCCCTCGCGCCCGATGCCCGACTGCTTCATGCCGCCGAAGGGGGCCACCTCGGTGGAGATGATGCCTTCGTTGATGCCGACGATGCCGTATTCCAGTGCCCCCGCCACCCGCCAGACCCGACCGATGTCGCGGGCGTAGAAGTAGGAGGCGAGGCCGAACTCGGTGGCGTTGGCCATGCGCACCGCCTCCTCCTCGGTCGCAAAACGGAACAGCGGCGCCACCGGCCCGAAGGTCTCCTCGCGGGCGCACAGCATGTCGGCGGTGACATCGGCCAGGATGGTCGGCTCGAAGAAGGTGCCGCCCAGCGGATGGCGCTTGCCGCCGAGCACGACGCGGGCACCCTTGCTCACGGCGTCGGCGATGTGGAGTTCCACCTTCTCGATGGCCTGGAGATTGATCAGCGGACCCTGTTGGGTGTCGCCGCCCAGGCCGGGGCCGACCTTCAGCTTGGCCACCGCCACGGCGAGGCGGGCGGAGAACTCGTCGTAGACGGCATCCTGCACCAGGATACGGTTGGCGCAGACGCAGGTCTGGCCGGTATTGCGGTATTTCGAGGCCATGGCGCCGGCCACCGCCGCGTCGAGGTCGGCATCATCGAACACGATGAAGGGGGCGTTGCCGCCCAACTCCAGGCTGACCTTCTTCACCGTCTCGGCGCATTGGCGCATCAGCAGGCGGCCGATCTCGGTGGAGCCGGTGAAGCTGAGCTTGCGCACCAGCGGATTGGCGGTCAGTTCGTCACCCACCGCCGCCGGGTCGTCGGTGGTGATGACGTTGAACACCCCGGGCGGCATGCCGGCACGCTCGGCCAGTTCGGCCAGCGCCAGGGCGGACAGGGGAGTGTCCTCGGCCGGCTTGATCACCACCGGGCAACCGGCGGCCAAAGCGGGCGCCACCTTGCGGGTGATCATGGCGTTGGGGAAGTTCCACGGCGTGATGGCGGCGACCACGCCGATGGGCTCCTTGGTAGGCGCGCTTGCCCTCTTCCGCGAACCACTCGATGAAGGCGGCGCCGTAGACCACCTCGCCCTTGGCCTCGGCCAGCGGCTTGCCCTGCTCGGCGGTCATCAGCACCGCCAGATCCTGTCCTGCCGCGAGGATGAGGTCATGCCAGCGCCTGAGGATGCCGGCGCGCTCCCTGGCGGTCCTGGCGCGCCAGGCCGGCCACGCCCGGGCGGCGGCCTCGATGGCCTGGCGGGTCTCGGCGGCACCCAGGGCCGGCACATGCCCGATGACGACACCATCGGCGGGGTTGGTCACGGCGAAGGTTCTGCCCGACCGGGCATCGGTCCAGATGCCATCGATATAGGCCTGGGCGCGCAGCAGAGTCTTGTCGGCGAGGTCGAGCATGGCATCCATCCGAGAGGGGCGATTTTGATCGGTTGGGCAAGATATACTCGCCGCGACCGGCAACGGAAAGGCCATCTCCGCCATGAGCAACCCCGCTTCGCGTTCGCGCTACCTCACCCTCGGGGGCCTTGAGGTCCACTTCACCGAATGGGGCGCCGCGGATGCTCCCGCCATCGTCATGTGGCACGGGCTGGCGCGGACCTGCCGCGACTTCGACACCGCCGCCGCCCGGCTGTCGACGCGGTTCCGGGTGATCTGCCCCGACACCGTCGGCCGCGGCCTGTCATCGTGGTCGGCCAACCCCGAGCAGGATTATACCGTCGCCGCCTATGCCGGTCACGCTTTGGAACTGCTGGACAAGCTCGGCATCGAGCGGCTGCGCTGGGTGGGTACCTCCATGGGCGGCGTGGTGGGCATGCTGCTGGCCGCCGGGCCGCTCAAGGGCCGCATCGAGAAGCTGGTGGTCAATGACATCGGGCCGAGACTCAACCCGGCGGCGGTGGAGCGCATCCGCGCCTACGTCACCACCGTCCCCTCGTTTGCCACCATGGCCGAGTTCCATGCCTTCCTGCGGTTCATCTACCAGCCGTTCGGCGCGCTCTCCGAGGCGGATTGGACGGTGATGGCGGAAACCTCGGTGCGCCGCCAGGACGACGGCCGCCTCACCCTGCACTACGACCCCAAGGTGATGCAGGTGTTCGCCGCGGCGGCGGGAGAGTTCGACATGTGGCCGGTGTGGGACCTCATCGAATGCCCGACGCTGGCCCTGCGCGGCGCCAACTCCGACCTGCTGCTGGCCGACACGGCGGGGGAGATGACCACGCGAGGCCCCAAGGCGCGGCTCGTCACCATCCCCGCCTGCGGCCACGCCCCGGCGCTCAACGTGCCGGCACAGTTGGAGGTGCTGGAGGAGTTCTTGGGGTCGTAACCGGTCGGGATCGGGTCACGCCGCGTCGAACCTGTCGCGTGGTGCCGGCATCACCACGACCGGGCGGCCGCGGAGCGGCTGTCTCGAAGGATGGCTCGCTCACATCTCCACCCTGATCTCCACCGTGCCCCGGCGATTGACGACGTTGATGCCGACGCTGTGGGGGTGGCGGTTGAGGATGACGTCCACCGCCGCGTCGCCCACCGTCAGGCCGCGAATTTCCACCTGATCGAGGAAGGGCGGCAGCACCGGACGGTTGAACAGGATGGTGGGTGGGCTGGCGGTGAGTTCGAGGCCCAGCACCGCCTCCAGCATGAGGAACGGACTGGCCGCCGCCCAGGCCTGCGGGATGCAGGCGACGGGATAGAGGGTCGGCCCCTGCCCGCTCTGGCGCGGGAAGCCGCAGAACAGCTCGGGCAGGCGATTGAGATCGACGGACATGGCGGCGTCGAACATGCCGCCCAGGATGCGTTGCGCACGATCCGCCATGCCATACCGCGCCAGCCCCGCCGCCACCAGTGCGTTGTCGTGCGGCCAGATGGAGCCGTTGTGGTAGCTCATGGGGTTGTAGCGCCGCTCGCCGTCGGCCAGAGTGCGCACTCCCCAGCCCGAAAACATCCTCTCGCCCATCAAGCCATCGGCGAGAATACGGGCATGGGCTGGATCCGCGATGCCGCAGTATAGCAAATGGCCAGGATTGGACGACACCACCCGGCAGGGCCGCTTCTCCCCGTCGAGCGCCAGGGCGTAGGTACCGATGTCCTCCTGCCAGAATGCCGCCTCGAAGCGCTGATGCAGGAGGGCCGCCTGTTCCAACAGGTCGGCGGCACGCTCGGGCATGTCGAGCACGGCGGCGACAGCGGCGGCGCCGCGCCGCGCCGCGTAGACGTAGCCCTGCACCTCGCACAGTGCGATGGGTCCCTCGGCCAAGCGGCCGTCGGCGTGCATGATCGAGTCCTCTGAATCCTTCCAGCCCTGGTTGGACAACCCGCCGGGGCGCTTGCGGAAATATTCGACGAAGCCGTCGCCGTCGGCGTCGCCCCACTGGTCCATCCAGCCCAGCGCCCGCTCGATGTGCGGCCACAGCGTGGCGACGAAGGCGCGGTCGTCGGTGCGCTCCAGGTACTTCGCCGCCAGCATGACGAACAGCGGCGTGGCGTCGGCGCTGCCGTAATAGGAGCCGTAGGGAACCTCGCCCAGGTTGGCCATCTCCCCTTCCCGCCATTCATGCAGAATCTTGCCCGGCTCGGCGTCCTGGCGCGGGTCGAGGCGGTCGGCCTGGTTGGCGATCAGCGTCGCCAGAACGCCCTTGGCCATGGCCGGGTCAACCCACAGGTATTCCAGCGCGGTGATGATGCCGTCGCGGCCGAACACGGTGGAGAACCACGGCACGCCGGCATAGGGGTAAGGCCCATCGGGGGTCTGGGTCACCAGCATGCGGAGGTCGGCGCGCGATCGGCCCAGCCAGTGATTGAACTGCTGATTGGAGGTTTCGATCTGGCAGGAGCGCGGGCCGCCCAGGATGCTGATCAGCCGTTCGCGGCTATGGCTGAACGCCTCGGCCGAGGGCGGCCGCTCATGGCCGGCTCCGTCGGCCTCGAAATAGGCGTTGTGGTAGAGCTCGAACGATTCCGCCGGCTTCAGCCGTGGCGAAAAGCGCGCGTGTTCGGGGCCGATCTCGTCGGGCGTCAGCGAGAACTCCAGGCTGGTGCGCCGCTCGATGCCGTCGAGGCCCTCATAGGCCAGGATGGCCCGGCGCTCCTCGACGATGCTCCACGACCGGCCGCGCTGGCGCCGGGTCATGCCGCGCACCTCGAACACGTCGGCGAAATCGGCGTCGTAGAGGAAGAACAGGTCGGCGGCCAGCTCGGTCTCGCCGTAGTTGAACACCTTGGTGCGGCAGTACAGCGCACCGAGCCACAGGAACTGCGAGCGGAACACATGCACCGTTCCGCGCGGGATGATGCGGTCACCGGAAAGCGGAATGTCGGGGTTGGTGAGGTCGACGGCGACGAAGGCGTTGTTCTCATGCACCGTCGAGGACAGCAGCAGCGGTCGCTGGTGCCCGAGGTGGAATTCGTGGTGGGACAGCATGCGGGTGCCGCGGTGGTAGACGCCCTGCTCGCAGCCACCCACCGACCCCATGTCGCCGTAGCGGTCGAACACCGCGAAGGTGTCGCCGTCCTTGAGCGTCAGGGTACGCATCGCCACCCGGGGCGAGGTGGCGAGGACGTAGGCGTGCCCCTTGACACGAATGATGTCGGTCATTCGGCGAGACCTCCCAACGCGCGCCGCAGGCTTGGCCGCCGGGCCGAGGCGGCGGCGCGCTGATAAAGCGCCAGGTAATCGGCCGCCATCCGCCGGGCGGTGAAGCGCCGCTCGAAGGCCTGGCGGCAGCGGTGACGGTCGAAGCTGCGGCAGCGCTCCACCGCCGCCACCGCCGCCTCGACGCTGTCGACCACATAGCCGGTGACTCCGTCCTCGATGACCTCGGGCACCGAACCGCAGGGCCAGGCGATGGTCGGCGTGCCGCAGGCCATCGCCTCGACCATCACCAGCCCGAACGGTTCCGGCCAATCGATGGGGAACAGGTGGGCCAGGGCGCCGCCCAGGAAGGCCTCCTTGTCGCCCTCGCCGATCTCGCCCACCCAGTCCACCAGTTGATCGTCGAGCAGCGGCTGGACCACCCGCTCGAAGTAGTCGCTGTCGTGGACGTCGGCCTTGGCGGCCGCCTTCAGGGGCAGACCGGCGGCGCGCGCGATGGCAACGGCGCGGTCGAAGCGCTTCTCCGGCGAGAACCGTCCGATGAAGGCAAGGTAGCCCTCCGGCCGCACCGGGCCCCGCAGCAGGCCGGCAGGCAGGCCATGATGCACCGTGCCGATCCAATTGACCCAGGGTACCGGGCTGCGCTGCGCGTTCGAGATGGAAATCAGCGCCACATCGTCGAATTCCCGGTAAAGCCCCGCCAATCCGGGCACATCCTGGCGGCCGTGCAGGGTGGTCAGCACCGGCACGTGGCTTCGTCGGGCGAAGGGGTAATGCAGGGTATCGGCATGAAAGTGGATGACATCGAACTCGTCCGCCCGCGCCATCACGGATTCCAACTGCAGCACATGCGGGATAAGGCTGTCGGTGTCGGCGCCCTCAAGCCTCAGCGCATGCGCGCAGGCGTCCACCAGGCGGGCCGAGGTGACCGAGTCCGCGCTGGCGAACAGCGTCACGTGGTGACCCAGAACCACCAGTTCCTCGGTGAGGTAGGAGACCACCCGTTCGGTACCGCCGTAGAGCTTGGGCGGGACCGCTTCGTACAGCGGGGCGACCTCGGCAATACGCATATCGTTCCCTTTCCGCCTTGCCTCCTCCGGACGAGAGGTGGGGCATACCGAGGGCGAGGGCAATTCGCCATTGGAGAAGGGCGGTGGCGCCGGGCCTATGCTCAGGTGAAGGCCCGAGATTGGGGAAGCCGTCCAATTTATTGATTATCTAGCTAAATTTCCCCATCAGGGTTAGGATGGCCGTTTCCCTATTCGGTTGCATTGGCCAATGGATCATTGGGTTGCCGATCTCACTTCCGGGCTCTTGGGGGCGCAAGACATTGCCGCCGCCCAATCGGCATTTCGCCGGCTCGCCGCCGAGGCCGGGGTCGAACGGTTCGCCTATGCCTTGGTCGATGACGACTGCGGCCTCCACGTCGATGCTACCTATCCCGAGGCATGGACGACGCACTACCTGGCCAACGGCTACCAGAATTTCGACCCGGTCGTGCTGGAGTCGCGGCGCAGTCGCCTGCCCTTCGCCTGGCGCTTCGTCACCAACCGGCCGGGCTTGACGGCCGAGCAGAATCGCCTGTTCCACGAGGCGTCCGACTTCGGCATCCGCGACGGCATGACCATTCCGTTCCACGGCAGCGGCAAGAGTTTCGGCATGTTGTCGCTGGCCTTCGAGAGCAACGCCAGGCTGCGCGAGGTCATGGCGGCGCAGCCCCGCATGCGCCTGCTCGGCATCTACTACCATACCGCCACGGAGCGACTCCTGGAGGGCGAGCGCATGGATAAGGATGATGGCATCTGGCTGACGCCGCATCAGCGCCAGTGCCTGTCACGCCTGGCCGGGGGGCAGTCGCTGTGGGACATTTCGGCCGCCCTGCATCTGCCCGAAACGACGGTGGCGGGCATCCTGCGCGAGGTGCGCGAGCGCCTCGGCGCCACCACTATCGCAGAAGCGGTTGCCAAGGCGACGGCACAGGGGTTGATCGGGTAAGGCGAGTCGGGAGCGCGGGCATCCCGCGCTCCGCCGATGCCGAAGCCCGCTCAGGTAATCTCGAAGCGCGCCAGGGTCTCGGCCAGATCGTCGCCGAACTGCGCCCCCTTGCGGATCAAGGAGGCGCGCGGCGGCAGCCCCTTCAGCTTGGGACTGCCCCACTCGTAGCTGGTCAGCACCGAAAACGGGATGGCCTGGGTCACCGGCATGGCGGCCAGGGCGCAGCCCATGTCGACACCCGACAGCATGCCCAGTTCCATGGACGCGATCACCATGTCGGGCCGCGTGCGGACGATGGTCTCGATGGCCTCGAAGCCGTCGCGCACGGTGGAGGTGCGGTAGCCGCAGGCGGCGAGCTCGCGCTCGACGATGCGCGACATTGCCTTTTCCGGCACCACCAGCAGGATTTCGACGTTCTTTTTCTCGACCGAGCCGAAATCCACGTCGGCCGAGCGCTTCGCCGGCAGCGAGCGAACCATTGCCGGCGTATCGGCTTCCGCCACCGATTCGCCATCGGCCAGCTTCTCGATGCGGTCGACGAAGACCTGAACCTCGTCCAACTCGGCCGCCCCGGCCTCCTTCAGTTCGGCGACGTATTCGTCGAGGCGGTGGGTGACCAGCTTGATCATCGGCAGGCCAAGCATGTGGGCCTGAGAGCGCACGTTGCCGGCGGTGCGCTTCAGCGTCGCCAAGCCGTCCTGCGTCGAAATGCTGCGCGAACGCATATTGCCCAGCAGCACCTGGAGCTGGCTGGCGGTGTCGCGCAATTCTTCCAGAAATTCGGCGATGACCCGCCTTTCGTTCTCGTTATCGGTGCCGTCAAAAGCGGACATCACTGACTCCCCCAAGTTTTCGTCCCGCTCCTAGGGATACACCAGACATCGACGGCAGGAAACCCCCGCTTCGGTCAGCCGCAGGGCAATCGGGTGAAGCCGATTGCCCTGCCCTATTCCTGCCCCTCAAGCGCCGGGCGCCACCTCCGGTGGCTTGGCTCGCTCCGCTATGCGCCTTTCGCTACGCTCCAGGCCCGCTTCGCGCGGCCTCAATGGCCGAGG
>JACPDP010000028.1 GCA_016183945.1 Magnetospirillum sp. | reverse complement strand
AGTCCGGCACGGGCGCGGCGCACCGCGTTGGCAACCGCCACCAGCGCCTCGTCCTGGCCGACCACACGGGCCTTGAGGCGGTTTTCCATGTCGAGCAGCTTCTCGCGCTCGCCGGCCAGCATCTTTTCCACCGGAATGCCGGTCCAGCGCGACACCACCGAGGCGATATGCTCCTCGGTGACCGCCTCGGTCAGCATGCGCGGCTGGGCGTCATCGGCCTGGGCCAGCTTCCGCTCCAGCTCGGGGATCAGCGCATAGAGCAGTTCGCCGGCCCGCTCGTACTTGCCCTCGCGCTGGGCCCGCTCGGCCTCGACGCGGGCCTTGTCGAGCAACTCCTTGATATTGGTGGCGGATGCCAGTTGGTTCTTCTCGGCCTTCCAGCGCTCGGTGACGTCGGCCGACTGGCGCTCCAGGTCGGCCAGTTCGGTCTCCAGCTTCAGCAGGCGATCGCGCGAGGCGGGGTCGGGCTCCTTCTTCAGCGCCTCGCGCTCGATCTTGAGTTGGACCACCCGGCGATCGAGCTCGTCCAGCGCCTCGGGCTTGGAGTCGATCTGCATGCGCAGCCGGCTGGCCGACTCGTCCACCAGATCGATGGCCTTGTCGGGCAGGAAGCGGTCGGTGATGTAGCGGTTGGACAGCACCGCCGCCGACACCAGGGCGTTGTCGGCGATGCGGACGCCGTGGTGTAGCTCGTACTTTTCCTTGATGCCGCGCAGGATGGAGATGGTGTCCTCGACGCTGGGCTCGGAGACGAAGACCGGCTGGAAGCGCCGCGCCAGGGCGGCGTCCTTCTCAACGTGCTTGCGGTACTCGTTGAGGGTGGTGGCGCCGATGCAGTGCAGCTCGCCGCGGGCCAGGGCCGGCTTCAGCAGGTTGGAGGCATCCATCGAGCCCTCGGCGGCCCCCGCCCCCACCAGGGTGTGCATTTCGTCGATGAACAGGATGACCTCGCCGGCGGCGGTGGTCACCTCGTTCAGCACCGCCTTCAGGCGCTCCTCGAACTCGCCGCGGAACTTGGCGCCGGCCACCAGGGCGCCGAGATCGAGCACCATCAGCCGCTTCTGCTTCAGGGTCTCGGGCACGTCGCCGTTGATGATGCGGATGGCCAGCCCCTCGACAATGGCGGTCTTGCCGACGCCGGGCTCGCCGATCAGCACGGGGTTGTTCTTGGTGCGGCGGCTGAGCACCTGGATGGTGCGGCGGATTTCCTCATCGCGGCCGATCACCGGATCGAGCTTGTCCTCGCGCGCCGCCGCGGTGAGGTCGCGGGCGTATTTCTTCAGCGCGTCGTATTGGTCCTCGGCCGACGAGGAGTGCGCCTTGCGGCCCTTGCGCACCTCCTCGATGGCAGCGTTGAGCTTCTGCGGCGTCAGGCCGGCGTCGTGCAGCGCCTTGTGGGCACCGGTGCCGGCGGCCATGGACAGCGCCAGCAACAGGCGCTCGGCGGTGACGAAGGAGTCGCCGGCCTTCTCCGCCATCTGCTCGGCCTGATCGAACAGGCGGGCCAGCGGCGGGCCAAGCCGGACGTCACCGGCGCCGGGACCCTCGACCTTGGGCAGCCTGTCCAACTCGGCCTCGACGGCGGCCAATGCCCGGACGGGATCGCCACCGGCGGCCCGCATCAGGTTGGCGGCCAGTCCCTCCTTGTCGTCGAGCAGGATCTTCAGCAGGTGTTCGGGCGCCAGCACCTGATGGCCGCGCCGCAACGCCAGGGTCTGCGCCGACTGGATGAACCCCTTCGAGCGCTCGGTGTATTTCTCGAAATCCATCAACCCCTCCGTGCGACCGGGCCGTCCAGCTCCGCTTCACGCAGCCGCTTGCAGGCCCCTCGGATAACCACGACAAATATGGGGGAGTTTGGCGGCGGCGCAACGGGGAACGGCGACGGGGAACGCCCCCTTGTGGGGCCGCTCCGGGAAATCCATATGAGAGTGCAAGTCACCCGCAATAGGAGGCCCCATGACCTACGACGTTCTCATTCGCCATAGCGTCGCCACCGATAGCGGCGAGGGCGCCAGGCACCACATGTCCTACCGCCATGTGGAGGCGGCGTCCGAGGAGGAGGCGTACCTCAAGACCCGCCGCAGCCTCACCGACCACATCGCCTGTATCGACGCCTGGCACCACTGCGGTGTCACGCCATTTTCGGTGGAGACCGGCGAGCCGGAATTCTTCAGCGACGCCCACCGCCCGACGCTGGCCCTGGAGGCGGGTGCCGAGCGTATGGGATAGCCGATTGGCCGATGCCTCCTCCCCCCAGGTGGGGGAGGGTGGGCAAGGGCGGAGTTAGGCCCCGACCGGCTCGGACGTGCCGTCGGAGGCCTCCGCTTCGACGGCCTCGCCGCTGTCGCCATCCTCGTCGGACGGCATCGCCTGGTCCTCGGCCGGCGTCGGCATGTTCTGCGGACGATTACGGCCGGCGCTTTGATTATTGGCGTTGATCACGCGGAAATAATGCTCGGCATGCTGATAGTAATTCTCGGCCGCAACGCGATCGCCCTGGGACGAAGCGTCCCGCGCCATCGCCAGATAGCGCTCCAGCACCTGATGAGCGTTGCCGCGGATGCGACCCTCGGGGCCGCTGCTGTCGAACAGCTGGTTGGGCCGGCCACCGCCGCCACCGCCGCCGCCCATGGGTCTCTTGCCGCCGCCGTTATTGCCGCGGCCGCGGGAACGTTGCTGCTGCTTGGGATTCACGGATATTGCCTCTGACACTTGATATTGCTCATTTTTCCAAATCCATCGGGCCAGACCATTTGGTCAGGCCTCGTCCGCTTCCAGAAGTAGGGGCGGCGATGGGGGATGTTCAACGGGCGTATGCTGGGGCGGAGCGGACAAGGCTCAACGCGATCCCTCGCATCTGCAGCACGTTTCGGGTGCCACCGTAGTCGGGAAGCCTCCTCTTTCCAACAAATTTTTTCATGCTCCTCCCTTTGGCCCGAAGATGACACATCGCGCGATGCCGGCCAGATCGTTGCGGACGCCCCGAAGACTCAGCCCCACCGTCTCACCGATGGCCGCCACCGCGTCGGACTGGCCCTCGCCCACCTCCAGGGCGACCACGCCGCCGGGAGCCAGCAGGCGGGCGGCATCGGGCAACAGCGCCCGGTAGCAGTCGAGTCCGTCGGCGCCGCCCGCCAGCGCCAACCGCGGCTCGAAGCGGGCCACCTCGGGCGCCAACCCGGCGATGACGTCATCCGGGATATAGGGTGGGTTGGAAACGATTGCATCGAAGCATCCGTCCACCCCCCTCCCCCAATCGCCGAGATTGAAATCGACGCGGCCGGCGACTCTGTTCAGCGCGGCGTTCTCCCGGGCTACCTCAAGGGCGGCAGGGCTGGCGTCGATGCCCAGACCGCGGGCCTCGGGGAACTCCGACAGCAGCGCCAGCACGAGGCAGCCGGTACCGGTGCCGAGATCGAGGATGCGCCGGGGCCGGGACCGCTCGGGCAGGGCGGCCAGCACCGCTTCCACCACCGTCTCGGTATCGCCGCGCGGCGCCAGGGTGGCGGCGGTGACCTTGAGGTCGAGGGTCCAGAAGCCACGGCGCCCCAGCACATGCGACATGGGCTCGCGTGCCTCCCGCCGCGCCGCCAGCCCGGCCAATCGGCGCGTCTGTTCGGACGTCAGCGGCGTTTCGGGGCGGGTGAAGACGGTGCCGGGCCCGACGCCGGCGGCCTCGGCCACCAGCAGGCGGGCGTCGAGCCGCGCCTCGTCGACGCCGGCGGCGGCCAGGCGGGCGGTAAGATCGGCGACGGCGGCACCGAAGGTGGTCACTCCATCGCCGCCAGGCGCTCGGCCTCGTCGGCGGTGATCAAGGCCTCCACCACCTCGTCGAGGGCATTGCCGCTCATGACGTCCTCGATCTTATAGAGCGTCAGGTTGATGCGATGGTCGGTAACGCGGCCTTGCGGGAAGTTGTAGGTGCGGATGCGCTCGGAGCGGTCGCCCGAGCCCACCTGGCTCTTGCGGTCGGCGGCGCGCTCGGCCGCCTTGGCCGAGCGTTCCATCTCGTAGAGACGGGCGCGCAGCAGCTTCATGGCGGTGGCCTTGTTCTTGTGCTGGCTCTTTTCCTGCTGGCAGGCCACCGCCAACCCGGTGGGGATGTGGGTGACGCGCACCGCCGAGTCGGTGGTGTTGACGCTCTGGCCGCCCGAGCCTTGGCTGCGGTAGACGTCGAAGCGCAGGTCCTTGTCCTCGATGTGGATGTCCACCTCCTCGGCCTCGGGCAGCACCGCCACGGTGGCGGCCGAGGTGTGGATGCGCCCGCCCGCCTCGGTGGCGGGGACGCGCTGGACACGGTGCACCCCGGATTCGAACTTCAGGCGGGCGAACACGCCACGCCCGGTAATGGTGGCCGAGGCCTCCTTGAAGCCGCCGATGCCGGTCTCGTTGACGTCCATGGTCTCGAAGCGCCAGCCCTTGAGCGCGGCGTAGCGCTCGTACATGCGGAACAGTTCGGCGGCGAACAGGGCGGCCTCCTCGCCGCCGGTGCCGGCGCGCACCTCGAGGATGGCGTTCTTTTCGTCGGCCTCGTCCTTGGGCAGCAGCATGATCCGGACCTCGCGCTCCAGGCCGGGCAGCCTCTCCTTGAGGGCATAGAACTCCTCGGCCGCCAGTTCGCGCATGTCGGGATCGGCCATCATCGCCTCGGCCTCGGCCATGTCGGCCCGCGCCTTGTTGAGGGCGGTGATGGTCTCGACGATGGGCGTGAGGTCGGACAGCTCCTTGGACAGCTTGGCGAAGGACTGGGTGTCGCCGGCCGCCAACTGCTCGCGGATTTCATCGTAGCGATAGAGAACGCGGTCGAATTGGATATCGAGATTCATGTCTAGTCTTCCAACCTGAACAACCGCCGCAGCGTCTTTTCCATGGCCTGCCACTCGGCGCCCTCGGCGGCGATGTCCTTCATGGCTTCGGAGGGGGCGTGCAGCAGCCGGTTGACCAGCAGCCGGGTGGCCTCGGCGGCATCGCCGCCGGCCTCGGCCAGCACCGCCTCGCGGCTCTCCTCGAACCGCTGGCGCAGCGCCACGATGGCCGGCACGGCGGCGCGGGCGGCGCGGCCCTTGAGGAAGGCGGAGACCTCGGCCTCGATGATGCCCCAGGCGGCCCGGGCCGCGGCCTCGCGGGTGGCGCGGCCTTCCAGCGCCACCTTCTCCAGATCGGCAAGGTCGTAGAGGAAGGCATTTTCCTCGCGGTTGACCGCCGGTTCGACGTCGCCGGGAATGCCCGCGTCCACCAGGAAGATGGGTTTGCGACGGCGCTTGCGCAACGCGGTGCCGACCATCTCGGCGGTCACCGCCACGGTGCGGGCGCCCACCGCGGTCAACACGATGTCGGCGCCGGCCAGCGCCTCGCGCAGGTTCTCGAAGGGCAGCACGGAGCAATTGAGGCTGCGGGCCAGCGCCTCGGCACGGCCCTGGCGCGGCGCGGTGATCAGCAGCTTGCCCAATCCGGCGGCCAGCAGGCTTTCCGCCACCAGCTCGCCCATGTCGCCGGCCCCCACCAGCAGACCCTGGCAGCCCTTGAGATCGCCGTGCAGGTCGCGGGCGAGCTGCACCGCGGCGGCGGCGATGCTGACCGGCCCCTCGCCGATGGCGGTGTCGCTCCGCACCCGCTTGGCGACCGCGAAGGCGGCCTGCAGCACGGCGTCGAGACCGGCGCCGCAGGTGCCGGCGTCACGCGCCAGCCGGTGGGCGACCTTGACCTGCCCCAGCACATGCGGCTCGCCGATGACCAGGCTGTCCAGCGCGGCGGTGACGGCGAAGACGTGGCGCACCGCCTCGCCTCCGGTCAACACATAGAGTTGCGGCGCCAGCGCCGCGGGCGGCAGCCCGGCGCGGGCGGCAAAGGCCTCGGCGGCCAGGCGCGCGGCGGTTTCGGCGTCGGCCCCGACGGTCCACAGTTCGACCCGGTCGCAGGTGGAGAGCACCAACCCGTCGGCCAGCCCGGCCCGCTTCAGCCCGCCGAGGAACTCCGGCGCGGCGCCGTCGTCGACGAACAACGCGTCGCGGGTGGTCAGCGAGGCGGACCGGTGATTGGCACCGACAACGACCAGACGAGGGGCTGCGTTCACTGCGGTTGCCCCACTACCCTGTCATGGAGCGCGGACGTCTCGCCCGCACCAGATCAAGCGGGCGGGACGCCCGCGCTCCAATTGCCATCAGCCTTGTCCCGACAGGCAACGCTCGATATCGACCAGCGCCACCTCGTCCTGGCTGCCGCTGTCGAGGTCGCGCACAGTGACGGCGCCACGGCTCCCCTCGTCCTCGCCGAGGATGACGGCGAAGCGGGCGCCAACCTTGTTGGCCCGCGCCATGCGCTTCTTCATGTTGCCGGAGAATCCGACATCCACCGCCAGCCCGACGGCGCGCAGCCGTTCCGCCACCGCCATGGCGGCCAGTTGGTCGCCCATGGGAACCACGGCGATGGGGCGCGCGGGCGCCGGCACGCTGTCCACCAGCATGGACAGGCGCTCGACCCCGGCGGCCCAGCCGATGCCGGGGGTGCGTTGTCCGCCCATGGTGGCGATCAGTTCGTCGTAGCGGCCGCCGGCCAGCACGGTGCCCTGGGCGCCGAGCGCCGTGGTGGTGAACTCGAACGCGGTGTGGCAGTAGTAGTCGAGGCCGCGCACCAGCCGAGGATTGACGGCGTAGGGAATCCCCAGCGCCTCCAGCCCGCCGGTCACCACCGCGAAGAACTCGCGGGCGGCGGGGGTGAGGCTGGCCGCCATTTCGGGGGCGCCGGCCACGATGCGCCGGTCGCCCTCGTCCTTGGAATCCAGCACCCGCAGCGGATTGCGGTCGAGCCGGTTGCGGCTGTCCTCGGACAACCGGTCGCGGAACGGGTCGAGATAGGCCACCAGGGCGTCACGATAGGCGGCGCGGCTGTCGCCGTCGCCCAGGGTATTGAGTTCGAGCCGCACCTTGTCGCCCAGGCCGAGCGCCGACAGCATGCGCCACGCCAAGGCGATGACCTCGACATCGGCCAGGGGGGTCTCGACCCCCAGCAGCTCGACGCCGACCTGATGGAACTGGCGCAGGCGGCCCTTCTGGGGGCGCTCGTGGCGGAACATGGGGCCGCGGTAGAACACCTTGACCGGTAGCTGCTGCGCCAGACCGTTGGAGATGAAGGCGCGCGCCACCCCGGCGGTGCCCTCGGGGCGCAAGGTGATTGAATCGCCCGAGCGATCGGCGAAGGTATACATCTCCTTGGTCACCACGTCGGAGGTCTCACCCAGGGTGCGGGCGAACACCTCGGTGAATTCGAAGATGGGGGTGACGATCTCGCCGTAGCCGTAGCGCCCGGCCATGGCGAACGCCGTCTCCTCGACGAAGCGGTGCCGCCGGGAGTCCTCGGGCATGAGGTCGTGGGTGCCGCGGACCGGCTGTAGGCTCGACACTGTCAGTTTCCCTTCTGCTTGGCCGACTCCAGCTCGGCCGCCTTCTTCTCCACCAGCTCGACGATGTGCTCGACCATGTCCGGGCCGTCGATGCGGTGATCGGGGGTGCCGGCGACATAGACCATGTGGTGGTCGCTGCCGCCGCCGGTGAGGCCGACATCGGTCTCGCGCGCCTCGCCGGGGCCGTTGACGACGCAGCCGATGATCGACAGCGTCACCGGCGCCCGGATGTGGGCCAGCCGCTTCTCCAGGGTCTCGACGGTCTTGATGACGTCGAAGCCCTGGCGGGCGCAGGATGGGCAGGAGATCACCCGCACGCCGCGCGAGCGCAGGCCCAGCGTCTTCAGGATCTCGTAGCCGACCTTGACCTCTTCCGCCAGGTCGGCCGACAGCGAGACGCGGATGGTGTCGCCGATACCGGCCCACAGCAGATTGCCCATGCCCACCGCCGACTTCACCGTGCCGCCGATCAGCCCGCCGGCCTCGGTGATGCCGAGATGGAGCGGGTAGTCGCAGGCCTCGGCCAAGCCCTGATAGGCCGCCACCGCCAGAAAGACATCGGACGCCTTGACGCTGATCTTGAACTCGCGGAAGTCGTTGTCTTCCAGGATGCGGGCGTGCTCCATGGCGCTTTCCACCATGGCCTCGGGACAGGGCTCGCCGTACTTCTCCAGCAGATGCTTCTCCAGCGAGCCGGCGTTGACGCCGATGCGCATGGAACAGCCGTGATCCTTGGCGGCCTTCACCACCTCGCGCACCCGGTCGGCCGAGCCGATATTGCCGGGATTGATGCGCAGGCAGGCGGCGCCGGCCTCGGCCGCCTCGATGGCGCGGCGGTAGTGGAAATGGATGTCGGCGACGATGGGCACCGGCGAGGCCTTGACGATGGCCTTCAGCGCGGCGGTGGAGTCTTCGTCGGGGCACGAGACGCGCACGATGTCGGCCCCGGCCTCGGCGGCGCGAAGCACCTGGGCGATGGTGGCCTCGGCGTCCGAGGTCAGGGCGTTGGTCATGGTCTGCACCGAAATCGGCGCATCCCCGCCGACGGCGACCGAACCGACGCGAATCTGCCGCGACCGACGCCGGTGGATCTCACGATAGGGCCGCACGCTCATGGGGTGCCTTTTTCCGAAGCCGATGAGGGCGACGGGTTATAGCGCATTTCGGCGCCAAGGAAAAACCCTCTCACGGCAAGTGGCTGTCTGGAGCGCGGGCGTCCCGGGGATCAGCCGCCCGCCATCAGCTTGTCGGGGTCCAGCCGGATGTCGCGTTTGACTTGGCCGGACGTCCCCAGCGACGGCGCCTTGCGGCCATCGACCAAAACCTCAAGCGCCCCAGCGTTACCGACCATCAGGACGAGACCGCCACGGTTGGGCACCCGGTAGCTGTCGCCCCGGCGCAGCAGCCGCGACAGCAGCAGCGCCCCGTCCATCTCGCGCACCTGCACCCAGCAGTCGTCGCCCGCCGCCTTCAACACGACGCGGCCGTCGCCGTCCGGCGCCCGGCTCTCCTCGGTCGCCGACTTGGCCGGCTCGGGCGGAACCTTCGCGGCGGCCGGAGTCTTGTCCTCCTCGGCCTCGGTGGGGGGAACCACGTCTTCCTTGGCCTTGGGCAGCGCATCGGCCGGCCGGACTGCCGCCGCGGTGTGGGCCGGCTCGGCCGGGGCCGCCGCCGGAGCGGGTTCTGACGGCGCGGCGGGTGCCGGCCCGGACGATGCGGGGGCCGGTTCCGACGGTGCGGCGGGCGCCGGTTCGGCCGGCTTGGGCGCCTCGCCGGTCAGCGTCGCCTGGCGTGACAGCACGGTCGACAGCCGATCGGGAATGCCGGGCACCACCTCTGCCACCTTGGTCTCGCGCGACGACAGCCAATACCAGCCGCCATAGGAGATCGACGCGAGCAGGATGCCGAGAAAGATCACGGCACCGCCGGGAATGCGGCCCTCCGATACCGGCGACGGAAAGATCAGCTCGGAGCGGCTCTGAAAGTCGCCGGCACCCTCGGCGCGGTAGCGGCGCGCCATCTCCTCGCCGTCGAGGCCGAGGAATTCCGCATAGGTGCGCAGGAAGCCGATGGCATAGGTGCCGCCCGGCAGGTCCTTGGTGCGGCCCTCTTCCAGCGCCTCAAGGTAGGGCCGGCGGATGCGCAATTGCTCGGCGCACTCGGGCAGGCTCTTGCCCATGCGCTCACGGGCGGCCTTTAGCGTCGGGCCGACGCTGAACCCGGCCCCGCTGGTCTGCTGCTGCTCGGGAAGATCGCTAGCCACTCCGGCACCCACTTGTATCAGTTACCGTCCATTCGGCCACGGCCCACCTGTGTAGCAAATCCCCGGGGGGGGTGGCAACGGTGCCTCAGAGAACCACGCCGTGGTCGATGGCGAAGCACTTCAGTTTGTCCCTCAGGCTGCGGTCGGGCAGAGCCAGCAGCCGGTCGAGATAGGCCTCGACGGCGGCCACGTTCAGGCTGCGGACCATGGACTTGATGGGGCCGACCGAGGGAGCGGACAGCGACAGGCAGCGCACTCCGGCGGCGATCAGGGTCATCGCCTCCAGCGGCCGCCCGGCCATTTCACCGCAGACCGAGAGCGTTACCCCGGTATCGCGGCAGCGGTGCGCCACCCAGCGGATGAACGATACCATGGCCGGCGCCAACGGATCGTAACGCTCGGAGATCCGGGGATTGCCGCGATCGACGGCGAACAGAAACTGCGCCAGGTCGTTGGAGCCGATGGAGATGAAGTCGACCCGCGGCAGCAAGGCTTCCAACTGGAAAGCCAGGGCCGGCACCTCCAACATGGTGCCCACCAGCAGCTTCTCCGGCAGCGGCCGGCCAGCCTGGCGTTCGTGCTCGACCTCGATGTCGAGGATGCGGCGGGCCTGGATCAGCTCGTTCACCTCGGCGACCATCGGGAACATGATGCGAAGCTCACGCCCGGCCGCCGCCCGCAGCAGGGCGCGCAACTGGTGGCGCATGACCGCCGGCCGATCCAGCGTGATGCGGATGGACCGCCAGCCCAGCGCCGGATTGTCCTCCTCATAGGGGTTCCAGTAGGGCAGCACCTTGTCGCCGCCGACGTCGAGCGAGCGGAACACCACCGGCTTGCCATCCGCCTGGTCGAGAATCTTGCGGTACAGCAGGGTCTGCGCCGCCACGTCGGGCAGGCTGGAGCGGGCCATGAAGGGCAGTTCGGTGCGATAGAGTCCGATGCCGTCGGCCCCGGACTCGTGCAGGTGCTGCAGGTCGAGCAGCAGGCCGGCGTTCATGTGGATGCCGACCGGGACGCCGTCCTTGGTGATGGCCGGCACGTCGCGCAGCTTGGCATAGCCGGCGATGCGCTGCTCGCGCAGGCGGATGGCCTGGAAGAAGGTCTCGCGGATGTCCTCGGGCGGACGGATGAACACCTGGGCGTTGTCGCCGTCGACGACGATGGGATCGAGCGGCTCGACCTTGTCCAGCACGTCCTTGGCGCGGCCCACCACCGGAATGTCCATGGCGCGGGCGACGATGGCCACGTGCATGGTGGGCGAGCCCTCCTCCAGCACCAGACCGCGCAGCCGCTTGGGGTCGTAGTCGAACAGCTCCATCGGCCCCATGGTGCGGGCGATCAGCACCGCGTGTTCGGGCAGTTCGCCGCGCGCCGAGCCCTCGTCGCCCGACAGATGCTGCAGCAGGCGGTTGGCCAGGTCCTCGAAGTCGTGCAGGCGTTCGCGCAGGTAGGGGTCGGTGATCTGGCTCATGCGAGCCCGGGTGTCGTCATGCACCTTCTGCACCGCCGCCTCGGCGGTCAGGCCGGTGCGGACGGCCTCGCCGATGCGCGCCAGCCAGCCCTTGTCCTCGGTGAACATGCGATAGGTTTCGAGCACGTCGCGGTGCTCGCCGTCGCGCAGCTCGGGACGGGCGAACAGTTCGTCGATGGCGGTCTTGATCCCGGTCAGTGCGGTGCGCAGGCGGGTCAGCTCGACCTCGGGGTCCTCGGCCACCAAGCGGCGAATGGTGATGCGGCGCTGGTGCAGCACGGCGACGCCGATGCCGATGCCTCCGTTGAGGCGGATGCCCTCGACCCGCAGCGGCAGCAGCGCGTTGCCGTCCACCGCCACCAACTCGTCGCGGTTGACCAGTTCGCCCGAGGCCACCAGCTCGGCCAGCACCATCGCCACCGTTTCGAGGGTCTCGATCTCCTCGTCGGTATAGTGGCGCATGGTCCGGTTCTGCACCACCACGACACCGACGACGCGGCCGCCGCGGATGATGGGCACCCCCATCAGCGAGTGGTAGATCTCCTCCCCCGTCTCGGGGCGGTAGGCGAAGTGGGGATGGGCCTGGGCGTCGGCCAGGGCCAGCGGCCGGGCATGGGCGGCGACGTCGCCCACCAGGCCCTCGCCGACCCGCAGGCGGGTCTTGTGCACGGCGGATTTCTTGAGGCCCTCGGTGGCGAACAGCTCGAGCACCTCGCCGGCGCGCAGCACGTAGCAGGAGCACACCTCGGCCACCATGTCGGCGGCGATCAGCGTGACCACCTTGTCCAGGCGTTCCTGCGCCGAGCCGCTGCCCGCCATCACATCGCGGAGGCGAGCAAGAAGGCGGCGCGACACCGTGGGCGCCGCCGGCTGCATCAGGCCACCGCCTCGGGTGCTGTCCGCGACGACAGGGCCAGGCAGGCTTGCTCCAGCAATTCGCCGATGATCTCGGCGGTGGGCTGCTCGCGGGTGACCATGCCGACACTCTGTCCGGCCATCACCGAGCCGTTCTCCACGTCGCCGTCGATGACGGCGCGCTTCAGGGCGCCGGCCCAGAAATGCTCGATCTCCAACTGTGCCGCCTTCTGCTCCATCTCGCCGCGGCGGACGCGGGCGATGACCTCCTGCTGGAACTCCATGAAGCGCCGCGTGGCGTTGTTGTTGAGGGCCCGCACCGGAATCACCGGGAACTGCGGGTCCACCTGCACGCTGGGGGAGGCATCGCGCGACGCGGCGCGGATGAAGGCCTGCTTGAAATTGGGGTGCGCAATGCATTCATTGGCGCAGACGAACCGCGTCCCCAGTTGTACCCCGGCAGCGCCCATCTCGAGGTAGGAGACGACGGCCTCGCCGCGGCCGATGCCTCCGGCCACGAACACCGGCACGTCCCTGATCTGCGGCAGGATTTCCTGCGCCAGCACGCCGGTGGCCACCGGGCCGATATGGCCGCCGGCCTCGGTGCCCTCGATGACCAGGGCGTCGACGCCGGATCGCACCAACTTACGCGCCAGCACCAGGGCGGGCGAAAAACACACCACCTTGGCACCGGTATTCTTGGCCCGCCGGATCGCCGCCGACGAGGGCAACCCGCCGGCCAGCACGATGTGGCCGACCTGCATCTCGCCGCAGACGTCGATCAGACGGCCGAGATCGGGATGCATGGTGATGAGGTTGACGCCGAACGGCCGCAGGGTGCGGTCC
The DNA here is from genome assembly GCA_016183945.1 of Magnetospirillum sp. Next base: position 26,515 of record JACPDP010000028.1, on the reverse strand, counting down.
TGGGTGGCGGCGATCTCCTCGGCCAGACGATCGGGCGGCATGGAGCCGCAGGCCAGGACGCCGAAGCCACCGGCGTTGGAGATGGCGGCCACCAGGCGCCGTTCCGAGATCCACGACATCGCACCGCCCATGATGGCGGTGTCGGTGCCGAGGAACGCCCGGCCCCTCGCCCACAACCTGTCGAGTCTGGCCCGTGCCTCCTGCATCGCCTCCCCCACTGGGCGTTCCCGCCGCTTCAGGCCGCGTCGAGGCCGTAGGCGGAGTGCAGCGCGCGCAGCGCAAGCTCGGCGTACTTCTCCTCAATCAGCACGCTGATCTTGATCTCCGAGGTCGAAATGACCTGGATGTTGATGCCTTCCGAGGCCAGGGTCTGGAACATGCGCTGAGCGATGCCGGCATGGCTGCGCATGCCGACGCCGATCACCGAAACCTTCACCACATTGGCGTCGGAGACCAGCTTCTCATAGGACAGCGCGTCCTTGGCGTCTTCCAGCACCTTGCGGGCCCGGTCGAGGTCGGCCTTGCCGACGGTGAAGGTGAGGTCGGTGGACTTGCCGTCCTCGGAGACGTTCTGCACGATCATGTCGACATTGACCGCAGCCTCGGCCAACGGGCCGAAGATGGCGGCGGCCACGCCGGGGCGATCGGCCACGCGCACCAGGGTGATCTTCGCCTCGTCGCGGCTGTAGGCGATGCCGCTCACCAATTCCTTTTCCACGATTTCATCCTCATCGCAAACGAGAGTTCCGGGCGCGTCGATGAAGCTCGACAGCACCTGCACGCGCACGCGGTGCTTCATGGCCATTTCAACCGAGCGGGTCTGCAGCACCTTGGCGCCGACCGACGCCAGCTCCAGCATCTCCCCATAGGTGATCTTGTCGAGCTTGCGGGCCTTGGCGACGATCCGGGGATCGGTGGTGTAGACGCCGTCGACGTCGGTGTAGATGTCGCAGCGGTCGGCCTGCACCGCCGCCGCCAGCGCCACCGCCGAGGTGTCCGAACCGCCGCGCCCCAAGGTGGTAATCCGCCGGTCGGGACCGATGCCCTGAAAGCCAGCCACCACCGCAACCTGGCCTTCCTTCATACGGCGCACCATGTCATCGGTGTCGATCTGCATGATGCGGGCCTTGCCATGCACGCCGTCCGTATGTATCGGAACCTGCCAGCCGCTCCACGAGCGGGCCGACACCCCCAGCTCCTGCAGCGCGATGGCCAGCAGGCCGGTGGTGACCTGTTCGCCGGTGGCGACCACGGTATCGTATTCACGGGCGTCGTGCAGCGGCGCGATCTCGGTGCACCACTTCACCAACTGGTTGGTGACGCCCGACATGGCGGAAACCACGACCGCCACTTCGTTGCCGGCGTCAACCTCGCGCTTGACGCGATGAGCGACATTTTTGATACGCTCGACGTCCGCGACGGAGGTTCCGCCGAATTTCATCACGATGCGAGACATGAAGAGACCCTTGTTGACCCGGTGCCTTGGCAGTATTTCCCGGCGCATGCGGTCGGAGCGAGAAATCTTTCGTCTGCCCCGTTGCCGCCCGGAAGGCGCCTCTTCATACTCTGTCGCCAATTCGGAAGCAAGTGTGGCCACCCCTTGGGGCGGAGAGGCGACGCCGGCTTCACATGACCTGTGACCTTGTGGTGAGCGGTTCCCCGCCGCCACGCTTTGTAAACATTAGTGGCCCCATACCGTCGCGGAATCCTCGGAATGGGACTACTGGCAAGGAGCACCCGATGCCCAACCCCAACGCGCCGAAGCGCATCCCCCCCGCCCGCATTCGTGATCGGGAAGGCACCGCCTCGACCGAGGAGGTCGCCCGCTTCACCGCCATGGCCGAAGCCTGGTGGGACCCCTGGGGCAAATTTAAGCCGCTGCACAAATTCAATCCGGTGCGGCTGGGCTTCATGCGCCGCCACCTCGCCGGCCAGTTCTGCCGCGACCCCGCGACCGGGCGTCCCTTCGAGGGCCTGAGGCTGCTGGATGTCGGCTGCGGCGGCGGCCTGCTGTCGGAGCCCCTGGCGCAGATGGGCTTCGCCGTCACCGGCATCGACGCCGGCGACAAGAACATCGGCGTCGCCAAGGTTCACGCCGCGCAATCGGGCCTGGCCATCGACTACCGCATCGCCACGCCGGAGCAACTGGCCGGCGAAGCGCCCTTCGACGTGGTGGTGGCCATGGAGGTGGTGGAACATGTTCCCGACATGACCGACTTCATCGCCCATTGCTGCCACCTGCTGAAGCCGGGCGGCGCCTTCATGGGGGCGACACTGAACCGCACCACCAAGTCCTACGCCCTGGCGGTGATGGGCGCCGAGTACATCCTGCGCTGGCTGCCGCGCGGCACCCACGACTGGCGCAAGTTCGTCAAGCCGGCCGAATTCGCCGCCGCGTTGCGGGCGAGCGGCGTCGATATCCGCCATCTGGCCGGCATGGCCTACACGCCGTTCCGCGACGAGTGGCACGAGACGACGGATGTGGACGTCAATTACATGGTGTTCGGGGTGAAGGGGTAGCGCCGGCAGGCGGGACTAATTCTCTTCCGCCGCCCACGGGATGCGCCGGAAGTCGACTCCTTCCTCTTCCAGCGCGCGAGCGTCGTCGGGTGAGGCTTCGCCGTAGATGGGGCGGGCCTCGGTCTCGCCGTAGTGGATCCGGCGGGCTTCCTCGGGGAAGCGTTCGCCGACATAGGTGCAGTTCTCCTGGACCTTGCGGCGCAGATCACCCAGCGCGTGGCGCAGTTCGGCCGCGGCGCCGTGGTGCCTGGCCAGCCGTGGCGCCATGGGAGCCTTGGCCACCTGGGCGTTGCCGCACGCCGGGCAAACGATCTCGCCCGCCGCCGCCTGGGATTCATAGGCGGCGCCGTCCCTGAACCAGGCCTCGAAATGGTGCTCGTTGGCGCACGCCAGCTCGAACAGGATCATGCCCGAGCTTTATCAGGAGTTCCGGTGGCTCTACAACGGGGATCGCTCGAACCAGTGTGGATACCGCCCATGGGTGCTGACCCCTTGAATGCCCGCCCTTCGCCCTGGATCGTCCGCTTCGCCCCGCTGGTGGCGACGGGGGGAGCGGTGCTGGACGTGGCTTGCGGCGGCGGCCGCCACTGGCGGCACTTCCTGGAGCGCGGCCATCCGGTCACCGGCATCGACCGCGACATCACCCAGGCCATCCCGGCCGAGGGTGCCGAGCTGATCGCGGCCGACCTGGAAGACGGCTCGCCCTGGCCGCTGGCCGGCCGCCGTTTCACCGCGGTGGTCGTGGCCAATTACCTGTGGCGGCCCTTGTTTCCGCGGCTGCTGGAGTCGCTGGCCGAGGGCGGCGTGCTGATCACCGAAACTTTCGCCCGCGGCAACGAGGCCTATGGCCGGCCGCGCAATCCCGATCACCTGCTGGAGCGTGGCGAGATGCTGCGCCTGGCGGCCGGGCTGACCGTGGTCGCCTATGAGGACGGCGTCGCCGGGAGCCGCGCCGTGGTGCAGCGGCTGTGCGCGGTCAAGGGTAAGGGGCCATTCGCTATTCCCTAGGCGGCACCACCTCGTCCACCGGGGGCGGCGGCTCGGGCGAGGCCGATTCGGGGTCGGCGGTCGGGGGCGGCGGCAGGGGAGGATGCGCCAAGTCGCGGTAGCGTTGCGGCGGCATGCCGGGCAACTGGGTGACGAAGGCCACCACCGGCCACAGCTCGGCATCGACGCGGGCCATCCCGAAGGCCGGCATGCCGGTGCCTTGGAGACCGTGTTTGACGATCCAGAACAACTCGGCCGGCGTCCAGCGTTGTTTCACCAGGGAGAGGTCGGCCGGTCGCGGGCTCACCGCGCGGCCGAGGAACCCCGGCTCGGCGCCGGGGCCGCCGTGACAGGCCTCGCACAGCGCGCCATAGCTGCGCCCGCCCTCCTCCACCAGCACCGGATCGGCCAGGGGCGGCAAGTCCGGCTGGCCGGCACGGGCCTTCACCGAGGCCCGCTGCGCCACCGCCAAGCCCTGTTCAACGACGGCCGGCAGCGGCCGGTCGGCGGCGACGTCCCAGCGCCCCGACGTCAGCAGGGCATAACCGCCCACTGCCACCAGCAGCAGAGCCACCACCACACTCAGGATGAACCGCATGCCTCGTCGCTCCCTCAGCGACAAGGCAGATAGGCAGCGCCGGCCTCAGCGACGAGAGGGTATGGCGAAGGGCCGGTCGTGGTCGAGACTTGGGACCTTCTTGCGCGCCTCGGCCACCTTGCCGGGGTCGATATCGGCGATGACCCAGCCGGGCCGCTCCAGCGCGTCGGCGAGAATCTCGCCCCACGGGCTGACGATGAGGGCGTGGCCGTAGGTCTGGCGGGCGTTGACGTGCTCGCCGCATTGCGCCGGGGCGAGGATGTAGCAGCCGGTCTCGATGGCGCGGGCCCGCAACAGCACGTGCCAATGCGCCTTGCCGGTGGTGCGGGTGAAGGCGGCCGGCACCGCGATGAAGTCGCAATCGGCCTTGGCCAGCTGACGATAGAGGTGCGGGAAGCGCAAATCGTAGCAGATGGATAGCCCGAGGCGCCCCCACGGCAGATCCACCGTCACCGCCTGGTCACCGGGCAGGAAGGTTGCCGACTCCTTGTAGACCTCGCCCAGGCCGAGATCGACGTCGAACATGTGAATCTTGTCGTAGCGCCCGGCAATGGTGCCATCGGGCCGCAGCACGATGGTGCGGTTGGCCACCATGCCGCCGTCGAGCAGCACCGCCAGGCTGCCGCAATGCAGCCAGCAGCCCAGCTCGCGCGCCAGATCACGGAAGAATTTCAGCGCCAGATGTTCGTCCTCGGGCATGGCCTTCAGCACGATGTTGGAGCGGCCCCACTCCATCATCGCCACGTTCTCGGGCATCAGGATGAGGTCGGCGCCGGCGGCGCGCGCTTCCATCGCCAACTGCTCCGCCTTTTCCAGGTTGGGCGTCAGCTCGTTGCCGGTGTTGAGCTGAAGGCAGGCGGCCTTGAACGGTCTCATGCGCCACCCGCCAGCATCGGGTCGAGCCTGCCCTCCTTGTCGAGGGCATAGAGGTCGTCGCAACCGCCGACATGGACGCCGTTGATGAAGATCTGCGGCACCGAGCGCCGGCCGCCGGCCCGCTGGGTCATGGACGCGCGGAGGCCCTCGTCGGTGGAGACGTCGATCTCGGTGTAGGACTGGCCCTTCTTGTCCAGCAGGCGCATGGCGCGCACGCAATAGGGGCAGATTTCTGTGGTGTAGATCTCGATTTCGGCCATGAAACGCTCCGCGGATTGAACGCCCCCTAATATATCGCGACGGCGGCATTTGGCTAGATGTGCGCCATCACCACGCGGCCAAGCGTCACCACATCCACCGCCGCCGCCCCGGCCTTGAGCAGGACGCGGGCGCATTCGCCCACCGTCGCCCCGGTGGTCAGCACGTCGTCCACCAGCAGCACGGTGCGCCCGTGCACCAGGTGAAGCTTGGCCGGGCGGACGGCAAAGGCGCCCTTGACGTTCCGCTCGCGCGCCTCCCGCCCCAGATACCCCTGCGGCGGGGTGCGGCGGCAACGGACCAGCAGGTCGGGCGCCACCGGCACCGCGGCGAGTTTGCCGAGCGCATTGGCCAGCAGCGCCGCCTGGTTATAGCGCCGCGTCAGCAGCCGCCAGCGATGCAGCGGCACCGGCACCACCAGATCGGCCTCGGCCAGCAGCGGCGCGCCGGCCCGCGCCATCCAGCGGGCGAAGGCGGGGGCGGCCTCGGTGCGGTCGGCATGCTTGAAGCGCAGCACCAGCGGGCGACTGGCGTCGTCGTAGCGGAATACGGCGCGGGCGCAGCGGAACACCGGCCGGCTTCGCGCGCAAGCGCCGCACAATGCCACCTCACCGGGGTCAAGCTCGAACGGGTGGCCGCAGGCATCGCAGCAGGGTGGCCCGAGGAAGTCGAGCTTCGACCAGCAACTCGTGCACAACGTGCCGGGTTCGCCCACCTGGGTGCCGCAGCACAGGCACAAGGGCGGCAACACGGCATCGACCATAACGCGCAGGAGACGGCGCAGCATCCCCGGTTTTCCCCTTTCCCCCCGACCGCCCCGCATGCCATATAGCCGAGCATGTCCCAGGCCATGAGAATCTTCGACCGGGCGCTGTTGCGCAAGCGCCGCGACCGTGCCGCCGCCGGCTTTGCCGCACACGACTTCCTGGTGCGGGAGGCGGCCGACCGGCTGGCCGATCGCCTGGATGACATTCGCGACCGCCGCTTCCCCGTCGCCCTCGACCTCGGCTGCCATACCGGCCTGCTGGCCGAGGCCCTGGCCGGGCGTGGCGGCATCGAAACCCTGGTGCAGTGCGACCTGTCGCCGGCCATGGCGGCCGTGGCCGCCGGCAACGGCCATCCCACCCTGGCCGCCGACGAGGAATGGCTGCCGTTCCGGCCGGCCAGCTTCGACCTGGTGCTGTCCTGCCTGTCGCTGCACTGGGTCAACGACCTGCCCGGCACCCTGGCGCAGATCCGCCGGGCGCTGAAGCCGGACGGGCTGTTCGTGGCGACGCTGCTGGGCGGCGACACCCTGATCGAGCTGCGCCGCGCCCTGCTGGAGGCAGAACTGGAGGTTGAGAGCGGCGCCTCGCCGCGCGTCTCGCCCTTCGCCGAGGTCAAGGACCTGGGCGGGCTGCTGCAGCGGGCCGGGTTCGCCCTGCCGGTGGTGGACAGCGACGACATCCGGGTCAGCTATGCCGAGCCGATGCGGCTGCTGGCCGACCTCCGCGGCATGGGCGAGAGCAACGCGGTGGCGGCGCAGCGCAAGGGCTTCACCCGCCGCGCCACCCTGGCCAGCGCCCTGGCCCGCTACCCGTTCGACGAGGAGAGCCGCCGCCCGGCGACGTTCGCGGGCGTCCCGCCCGCTAATACCCCCAGCATGATCTTCCCCTCGCCCCTGCGGCGCGGCACGCTGATCCGCCGCTACAAACGCTTCCTCGCCGACGTGACGCTGGAGGGCGGCGAGGTGGTGTGCGCCCATGTCGCCAATTCGGGCGCCATGCTGGGCACCGCCGAACCGGGCATGGAGGTGTGGCTGTCGCCCGCCGCCAATCCCGAGCGCAAGCTGAAGTGGAATTGGGAGATGGTGGTGGTGGGCGGCCACCTGGTGGGGGTCAACACCATGCACCCCAACCGCCTGGTCGCCGACGCCATCCGCGAGGGCGTCATCCCGGAGTTGGCCGGCTACACCAGCTTGCGCCGCGAGGTCAAATACGGCCGCAATTCACGCATCGACATGTTGCTGGAAACCCCCGGCCGACCCACATGCTTCGTCGAGGTGAAGAACGTCCATTTGAAGCGCGGCGAGTGGGCGGAGTTCCCCGACGCCGTCACCGCCCGTGGCACCAAGCATCTCGGCGAACTCACCGACATGGTCGCCGCAGGGTGCCGGGCGGTGATGTTCTACCTCGTCCAACGCGGCGATTGCCTTGGCTTCCGACCGGCGGCGGACATCGACCCCATCTATGCCGCCGCACTCGCCCAGGCGAAGCGGGACGGCGTCGAGGCAATCTGCTATGCTTGCAGGTTGAACCTGGACGGTATAGAGGTCGGCTCACCCCTGCCGATGGAGAGGACGTGAAGGACGAAATGGAACGAGAAGACCTCGACACCGGCCACATCCGCCTGCACGGACCCGAAGATTTCGCCGTCATGCGCAAGGCCGGCCGCCTCGCCGCCGAGACGCTGGATTTCATTACCCCGCATGTGGTCCCCGGCGTCACCACCGCCGAGCTTGATCGCCTGTGCGCCGAGTTCATTTCCGAGCGCGGCGCCGTCAGTGCCCCCCTCAACTACCGCGGCTTTCCCCGCTCCATCTGCACCTCGGTCAACCATGTGGTGTGCCACGGCATCCCGGGCGAGAAGCGGCTGGAGGATGGCGACATCGTCAATATCGACGTCACGCCCATCGTCGACGGCTGGCACGGCGACACCAGCCGCATGTATTTCGTCGGCAAGCCGGGGGTGAAGGCGCGCAAGCTGGTGGAGGTGACCTATGAGTCGCTGATGCTCGGCATCGAGGCGATCCGGCCCGGCGCCACCCTGGGCGACATCGGCCACGCCATCCAGAGCTTCGTCGAGAAGCATCGTTTCTCGGTAGTGCGCGACTTCTGCGGCCACGGTCTGGGCCGCGTCTTCCACGAGCCGCCCAACGTCATGCATTACGGCAAGCCGGGCGAAGGCATCGAGATCAGGGAAGGCATGTTCTTCACCATCGAGCCCATGATCAACGCCGGCCGCTACGAGACCAAGATTCTGTCCGACGGCTGGACCGCGGTGACCAAGGACAAGTCGCTGTCGGCGCAGTTCGAGCACTCGATCGGCGTCACCGCCACCGGCTGCGAAATCTTCACCCTGTCGCCCCACGGCTGGCACTGCCCGCCCTACGCGTGAGGCGAAGGCGAGGCCGCCCGTGATCCGGCCCCGCCAACCGCCTCGGGACAATTCATCACCCCTATGTGAAATCGCTCACAGTCCGACACGCCCCCCTGGCGTATGGTCGTCACTGATGGGGCGGTCGAAGGCTGATCGCTCTTCTCGGTTCGGGACATGGAAGGATTCGGTCGATGACCGTGGGGACCCTCGCCACTGTAGACGGCCCGACGGCTGTCCGGCGGGTCAACGACACCCTCCAGGGGCCGGTGGTCGATATCCTCTGCCAGTTTCTGCCTGAGCTGCGGTCGCTGACTCGCCGCGAAGCCTATGAATCGGCCCTGAACGACCTTGGCCTGCTGGAGCGCTGTTTCAAGGTCTTTCGCGAGGAGCGCCGCGGCTTCCGCTTCGTCACCGTCGATGAGCGCCACCGCCCGGTGACCGACGAGAACGGCATGCTGTCCTGCGGCCGCACCCTGGCCGAGGTGATCGCCATGGTGATCCGCACCGCCGCCAAGCGCTATTTCCGCCGCAAGGCCACCGCCGCCGACGAGTTGTACGACGCCATCCAGGATTATCTGTTGCACGACTGGCAGGTGCCGCTGGTGCCCGCCTACGCCGAGATGTCTCCCTCACTGGTGCGCAGCCTTGGCGCGCGCCTGCTTGAATTTCGTGAGCCGGAGGCGCTGATCCGCTTAACCGTGGATTCCAGCGCCGGTCGGGCCGCCGCCGCCTCCGCCCAGGCGGCGGCGGATCCCCCTGCCGCCGCCGCGGCGCCGAGCGAGCCCGCGCGGCCGGCCGCCGAACTTGGGGTCATCCTCAGCGCCGATCACAAGCGCCTCGTGCCGGCGGCCTTCACCGCCACCTTGCTGGAGCCCGATGTGCGCGCCGTGCTGAAGCAGCCGGAACAGGTGCTTCGCAGCACGGACGTGCTGCGCGGCGTCGGCGGCGAGGTCACCGCCACCCTGGTGGTCGGCCTTGGGCTGTCAAAGGCTCAGTTGGTGGTGTTTCTGTTGATCAGCCACGAATGCATCGGTGCCGAGGTGTTCGGCCGCATCTTCGGCATTCCGGGCCGGCCCCATCTGGTGGCCCGCATCGTCGAACACGCGCAACGGGCCGGCATCGGCCGCGATGCCGGCCTGCCCGCCTGCGCCACCTTCGTGCGCACCCTGTTCGCCCGGTTCAAGGGGATGGGGCAGCTCTAGCCAGCGGACTTCAGCCGTTCAGGCGTGCCCGGCGTCGCCCGACAGCGAGCCGAAATCGATCCCCAGCTTGTGGATCGCCAATTCCCACTTGTGGTCGAGATCGCCGTTGTACAGCAGTTCGTCGTCGGCCGGCACGTTGAGCCAGGCATTATCGCGAATTTCGGCGTCGAGCTGGCCGGACCCCCAGCCGGCATAGCCCAGGGCCAGCAGGCTCCGGCGCGGGCCCTGGCCCTCGGCCATGGCCTTGAGGACGTCGACGGTGGCGGTCAGAGCCACCTTGTCGTCCACCATCATGGTGGTTTCCTGGAGGTAGTCGGTGGAATGCAGCACGAAGCCGCGCCCTCCCTCGACCGGCCCGCCGAAATGGACGCGGATGTCGCCGCACTTGGCGGTGGGCTCGATCTCCAGCTGATCGAGCAATTCCCCGAAGCTGAGGCCGTTGAATGGTCGGTTGATGACGATGCCCATGGCACCATCGGCGGTGTGTGCGCACAGATAGACCACGGTTCGCGAGAACCGCGGGTCCTGCATCTGCGGCATGGCGATCAGCACCTGCCCGGCCAGGTAACCAAGGGATTTTTGCATCGGCATACTTTTCAAATATGCCCGTCCGGCGGCGAAAGCAAGCTCGCCCATCGGTGCAGAAGGCGCTATGCGATTGACAGGACATTCCCGGCGGTGCTGTTGTTCGCCCCCATGAGCAGTTTTCGCAGCTTCCTCACCGCCCTGGCGCTGCTGGTGCCCGCCACCCTGGCGCCCGCTGGCGTCGCGGCGGCCGAGCCCGGCGCCTCCGATTGGGTCACCACCGAATCGGGCGGCGTCCGCCTGTTGACCGCCACCGTCGGCGACGCCGCCCGGCTTCGCCTCGGCCTCCAGTTCAAGCTGGAGCCGGGCTGGAAAATCTATTGGCGCTCGCCGGGCGACGCCGGCTATCCGCCCCGCCTGGACTGGAGCGGCTCGGCCAATATGGGGGAGCCTCGCATCCTGTGGCCGGCACCCAAGCGTTTCGTGCTGGCCGGCTTGCAGAACCACGGCTATGCCGACGAGGTCGTCCTGCCCATCGACGCCCCGCTGACGGAACCGGGCAAGTCGGCGGCGGCGCGCGTCACCGTCGATTTCCTCGCCTGCGCCCAAATCTGCGTGCCGCAGCAGGCGGCGCTGGCCCTCGACCTGCCGGCCGGGCCGCCGCACCCCACCGCGTTCGCCCACGACATCGATCGTTTCGCCGCCCTGGTGCCGGGCGACGGCAGCCGCCACGGGCTCACCCTCGACAGGGTGGAAACGTCGGGCGAGGGCGACGGCGCCGTGCTGCGCCTGTCGCTTTCGGCCACCGAGCCTTTCGACCATCCCGATGCCTTCGTGGAAGGCGACGACGCCCCGCCCTTCGAGCAGCCGCGGGTGACCCTGTCCAATGGCGGCCGGCGGGCGCTGATCGAGGTGCCGGTGGCCAAGGGGAGTCTGAAAGCCTCGCTGGCGGGCCGGCCGTTGACGGTGACGGTGGCCGACGGCCAGCGCGCCCTGGAAGCCACGGCAACGCCCTCCGCCATCGCCGCCGTCTCCCCGGCGGCGACCCTGCTGGGCATGCTGGCGGCGGCGCTGCTGGGCGGGATGATTCTCAACCTGATGCCCTGCGTCTTGCCGGTGCTGTCCATCAAGGTGCTGGGCGCCCTCGGCCACGGCGGCGCCGAACGGTCGCATGTGCGGGCCAGCTTCCTTGCCTCGGCCGCCGGCATCGTCGCCTCGTTCCTCGCCCTGGCCGGCCTCGCCGTCGGAGTCAAGGCGGCGGGCGCCGCGGTGGGCTGGGGCATCCAGTTCCAGCAGCCGGGCTTCCTCGCCGTCATGGTGGCCCTGCTCGGCCTGTTCGCCGCCAATCTGTGGGGCCTGTTCGAGATCGCCCTGCCGTCGTGGCTGCTGGACCGCAGCGGCGGCACGGGGGGGCAGCACCACACCCTGCTGGGACATTTCCTGTCGGGTGCCTTCGCCACCCTGCTGGCGACGCCGTGCTCGGCCCCCTTCCTCGGCACCGCGGTGGGGTTTGCGCTGGCGCGCGGTCCGCTTGAGATCGTGGCGGTGTTCACCGCGCTGGGAGTGGGGATGGCGGCGCCGTTCCTCGCCATCGCGGTATGGCCCGACGCCGCCTGCCGCCTGCCTCGGCCGGGGGCATGGATGGTCCGGGTCAAGATGCTGATGGGGGTCGCCCTGACGGCCACCGGCCTGTGGCTCCTCACCGTGCTGGCGGTGCAGACGGGAATGGCGGCGGCGCTGCTGGCCGGCGGCTCCGTCGCCGCCGCGGTGGCGGTGCTGGGCCTGCGCCGGCGCTTCCCCGAACGCTCGCAGCCGGCGGTGCCGGCCACGGTGGCGGCGCTGATCGCCCTGGCGGTGGCGGCGCCGTTCCATCTCGACGAGGCGCCCGCCGGCACCGCCCAGGCGTCCTCGTCGGTCGGCTGGGTGGCGTTCGAGCGCGATGCCATCCCCCGCCTGCTGGCCGAGGGCAAGACCGTGTTCGTCGACGTCACCGCCGACTGGTGCATCACCTGCAAGGTCAACAAGGCCGCCGTGATCGAGCGCGGCGAGGTGGCGCGGCGCCTGGGGCAGCAGGGCGTGGTGGCGATGAGGGCGGATTGGACGCGGCCCGACGAGGGGATCTCCCGTTTTCTGGCCGACCACGGCCGCTACGGCATCCCGTTCGATGTCGTCTATGGTCCCGGCGCCCCCGCGGGCGTGCCGCTGTCGGAACTGCTCACCGAGGCCGAGACCCTGGCGGCGCTCGACAGGGCGGGCGGCCCGCGCTAATACTGGCTTCAGGCTGGTCTGGGGTTGCGCCATGATACTCGAACGCCGCGCGATCGTCTTTCCGCGCGCCGACTTTCTCGACGCCATGCGCCGCTACGGCGAGCGCATCGGCAAGAACATGCCCGACACCCCCCCCAGCCACATGGCCTTCGATCCGTCGCAGGACATCAGCCTGGTGGTGGGCTTCCCGCACGCGAGGAGGTGGGCGAGGCGCTGCAGCTCTATTGCCGCGACCACCGGGTGCCGCTGCCCAAGGGGGCCACCAAGCAGTTGGAGAAGTTCAAGGACGGCGCCGCGCTGGTGATCCACCTCGGCGAGGCCGGCCTGCACATCATGATCGTCGACGACCAGCAGGTGATGCGCAGCATCATCAAGAAACTGCTGATCAAGGCCAATCCGGCCCAGATCACCGAGGCCGCCGACGGCAGCGAGGCGCTGGAATTGCTGCGCTCCGGCGACTGCGACCCCGACGTCATCATCTGCGACCTGCACATGGACAAGATGGACGGGGCCGATTTCCTCAGCGCTCTCCGCGCCGACACGGCCAACGTCAACCGCCGCAAGCCGGTGTTGATCCTGACCGGCGACAAGTCGGAGCAGGCGCACGAGGTCACCCGCCAGATGGGGGCGTCGAAGGTCCTGACCAAACCCATTTTCGCCGAAGAGCTGATCAAGCAGATCAATCTGGTGCGAGGCAATTTCGAGACGAAGTGAGACCATGAGCCTTCTCCGCTACCTGCCCCAGGCCATCCAGAGCTGGAGTCTTCTGTGGAACCGCAAGGGTGCCTTGCTGCGCACGGCCTGGCCGGCGGCGCTGGCCATGCTGGCCACGCCCGTCGTCGCCGAGATAGGCGGCCCCTATGGCCGCCTCGCCGCCATGCTGCTGACCGCCGTGTGCCTGGGGGTGTTCGGGGTGGCGTGGGTCCGTCTGGCGGGCCTGGGCGAGGAGCCGGGAACGCCGGTGCATTTCCGCCTGGGCGGGCGCGAGATCAAATACGGCGTCGCGGCCAAATTGCTGGAAGGCTTCGCCATGGTGCCGCTGATCGTCGTCGCGGTGCTGGTGCCCGAGGTTGGCACGCTGCCCATATCGGCGCCGCTTCTCGCCTATGGCGCCTATCACCTGTTCCTGGTGCTGGTGGGCGTGCTGTTCCTCATCCTGCCCGACATCGCGCTGCGCGAGCCCGGCGCCCCCTCGCCCAAGCTGGCCGAGATCATCCTGGCCTCGGGCGGCCTGGAGGTTGGCGTTGGGCTGGTGTTCGCCGGCCTGCCCTTCACGGTGCCGGCCGCCAGCTTCGACGTGCAGTTGCCCGAGGCTCACAGCCTGGGACAGGCGCTGTTCAATCAGGCGCTGCTGACGCTGCCCACCCTGCTGGCCTTCGCCGCCACCTGGTGCTTCCTGGCCATGGTCTGGGTCCAGGCCAAGGCCAAGGTCGAGGCCCGCGCCAAGGAGGCGTCGGCGGCATAGGCCGGGGGTTGGGGCTGCCGGATCGGACGGTGCATCCCATTTCCTGATGTGTCGCCCTCCCGCTGGCAGCGGGTGACCTTGGATCGGGAGGCCACCCCATGAAGCTGTTCCGCTTCCTGCCCCGCGCCGTCGAGAGCTGGGTGGGGTTGGCCGCCGGCCTGCCCACCATGATTCGGCTGGCCTGGGTGTCCATGGCGGTGAGCCTGGCGGCCGGGGCCGCCTCGGGGCAATGGCCGCGACTGGCTTATCTGGTGGATCAGGTGGCGGCGGCTGCCTTCGCCGTCGTCTGGCTGCGTTTCGTCGCCCTGGGGGAACGTCCCGCCGGCCGCATCCCCTTCCGCCTCGGTCGCCGCGAGCTGTTCTTCACCCTGTTCTGGATGGCTGCCAACGCCTTCGTCGGCTATCCCGCCGCGGTCTTCGCCTCCACCCTGGCCCCTGTCACCGGCATCGACGCCAAGGCGATGGCCGTGCCGCTGATGGTGGTCGCCTACGCCCTGATGGGAGCCTTCCTCCTGCTGCCGGTGGAGTACGCCCTCGACGATGTCGGCAAGACCCGCCCGCCCACCGACCTGCTGCTTCAGGGTGGCGTCGCGGCCGGCATCGGGCTGTTGGTGGTGTGGGGGCCGCCGGCCTTGGCCCTGGTCGCCCTGAGCACCGTGCCGACGCCCTCGCCCCTGGCCGCCAAGGCCTTGGCGCTGCTGCCGCAATACCTGGGGATGGCGGCGACCGCCGGCTATCTCGGGCTGGTATGGCGCACCCTGCTGGCCGATGCCCGCTGAGCCACCGCCGGCAGCGGGCAATAGGCGCCGCCCTCACCCGACAGCAGTTCCCCCTCCTCGACCTCGGCCCCCTCCGCCAGATCGGCCAGGAAGGTGTCGCGCCAAACCTCGACGGTATTGCGCTCGACCACGTCCATCATCGCCCGCCAGCGCCGCCGCCGTTCGTCCAGCGGCATGGCCAAAGCCCGCGCCAGGCCGTCCGCCACTTCGTCGAGGTCATAGGGATTGACGACCACCGCGGTGGTCAATTCGCGGGCGGCACCGGCGAAGCGCGACAGCACGAGAACGCCGGGATCGTCGGGGTCCTGGGCCGCGACATATTCCTTGGCCACCAGATTCATGCCGTCACGCAACGGCGTCACCAGTCCGACGCTCGCCTGGCGGTAGAACCCGGCCAGGGTGGCGCGGTCGAGGCTGCGGTTGAGGTAGCGGATCGGCTGCCAGTCGAACTCGGCGAAGCGGCCGTTGATGCGCCCGGCGGCGCTCTCCAACTGACGCTTGAGCGCCCGGTAGCGCGCCACCTCCTCGCGCGACGGGGCGGCGACCTGCAGGAACTCGAATTTCGCCTTGAGCTTGGGATGCTGTTCCAGCAGCCGCTCGATGGCCTCGAAGCGTTCGAGCAGCCCCTTGGAATAGTCCAGCCGGTCGGCACCGATCACCAGCTTGCGGCCATGCAGCGATTCCCGCAGGCGATTGCTCTCGGGCCGGGCGGCGGCAGTGACCGCGGCTGTGGCGAAGGCGCCGGCATCGATGCCGATGGGATAGGCCGCCGCCACCGCCTGCCGCCCGAAGGCACTGAAGCGCCCGCCCGGTCCCACCTCGCCGCCGGCCTCGCCACTGAGATAGCCGAGGAAGGCGCGAACGTCGTCCTCGGTCTGAAATCCCACCTGGTCGTAGGAGCACAGCGCCTGCACCAGCCGGTGATGCCCCGGCAGCGCCAGCATGATTTCCGGCACCGGGAAGGGCGTATGCAGGAAGAAACCCATGCGGTTGGCGACCCCCCGCTTGCGCAACTCCTCACCCAGCGGGATGAGATGGTAGTCGTGCACCCACACCGTGTCGTCGGGCTCGATCATGGGGGAGAGGGCGGCGGCGAAGGCGGCGTTGACCCGGAGATAGCCCTGATAGCTTCGCCGCGACACCTCCACCAGCCCCAGCCGATAGTGGAACAGCGGCCATAGGGTCGAATTGGAAAATCCGTTGTAGAACTCCTCGTAGTCCTGCCGCGACAGATCGGTGGTGACGTAGGTAATGCCGCCCCGGCTCACCTTGCGCGGCGGCGGCGGTGCTCCCTCGGCGACCTCGCCCGACCAACCGAACCACACGCCACCACGGGCTTCCAGGGCTTCCTTCAGCGCCACCGCCAGCCCGCCGGCCTTGGCGGTCCCCTTGCCGGAGGGGACGCTCACCCGGTTGGACACGATCACCAGCCTGGCCACATCGCCCTCCATACAACCCCGGCCATAAGTGGGGGCGGCGACCCTCGACAAAAAGTCGGAGGACGGCGGTAGGCCGAAAGTGGCAGGATGGAGCGGCCCTACGCCAAGGAGGTGGTCCATGCGCTTGCTGATCCTGCTCTGCCTGATGCTCCTGACCGCCCTGCCGGCGGCGGCCTTCGAGCCGGCCCGCACCGGCGTCGTCGTCATGCACGGCAAATGGGGCAGCCCCAGCGGCGTGCGTCCGGTCCGCGAGGAGCTGGAGGAAGCCGGCTTCCTGGTGGACGCCCCCGAAATGGCGTGGTCGGGCCGGCGGATGTTCGACCGCCCCTACGACGAGTCCCTGACCGAGATCGACACCGCCGTGCAGCGCCTCAAGCAAAGGGGCGCCGTTCACGTGGTGGTGGCCGGCCACAGCCTGGGCGGCAACGCCGCCCTGGGCTATTCCGCCCTGGGCCGCGAGGTGGCGGCCCTGGTGCTGCTGGCCCCGGCGCATTCGCCGGAAGGAAAGTGGTTCAAGGAGCGGCCATCCGGTGACGTGGTCAAGGCCCGCGCCCTGGTCGCCGAGGGCAAGGGCGCCGAAACCGCGTACTTCACCAGTTGGAATTCCGGCGACCGTTCACGCTCCATCTCCATCGGAGCCGCCGCCTTCCTGTCCTTCTACGACCCCGAGGGACCGGCTGCCATGTCGCGAATGGCACCCAAGATCGGCGCGGCCCCCATCCTGTGGCTGGCGCCCACCACCGACCCCACCACCGAAGGCTTCGCCCGAATGGTATGGTCCCAGCTGCCGGCGGCGATCGCCAAGACCCGTCTCGACATTCCCGCCGACCACATGGGGATCGTGATGGCCGGACGCGTCAAGCTGGTGGAGTGGCTGAAGGGGCTGCAATAAGTCAGCGCCCGCGCGCCTCGTCGCACCCCTGGCGGGCCAGAGCGTCGGCGCGTTCGTTCTCGGGGTGGCCGGCGTGGCCCTTGACCCAGTGCCAGCGCACCGTGTGGCGGGCGGCGGCCTCGTCGAGAAGGCGCCACAGGTCCTCGTTCTTCACCTGCTTCTTGTCGGCGGTTTTCCAGCCGCGCGCCTTCCAGCCCCGCAGCCATTCGGAAATGCCCTTCTGGACGTACTGGCTGTCGGTGAAGACGTCGACGGTGCACGGCCGCGTCAACGCCCCCAGCGCCGCGATCACCGCCATCATTTCCATGCGGTTGTTGGTGGTGTGCGGCTCGCCGCCGTGCAGCTCCTTCTCCACCCCCTTGCAGCGCAGGATGGCCCCCCAGCCGCCCGGCCCCGGATTGCCGCTGCAGGCGCCATCGGTGAAGATTTCGACGCTCATTGCCTCGCTCATCCTATACCGTAAGCCCCCGGGCCGGTGATGCCCTGGTGGAAGCGGAGCTTGCGGTAGTATTCCAGCGGATCCTTGCGTTTGACCATGGCGCCGACGGGCGTATTGAGCCAGTCGTACAGCCGGGTCAGCAGGAACCGCATGGCGGCGCCGCGGGCCAGCAGCGGCAGCGCTTCGAGTTCGTCGCCGCTCAAGGGGCGGATGCGGCGATAGCTCGACAACATCATGCGGGCCTTGGTGGTGTTGAAGCAGCCATCGGGCTCGAAGCACCAGGCGTTGAGGCACACCGCGATGTCGTAGGCCAGCGCGTCGGTGCAGGCGAAGTAGAAGTCGATGATGCCCGACATGCGGTCGACGCCGGCGGCCCGGTCGGCCAGGAAAAAGACATTGTCGGGGAACAGGTCGGCGTGGATCAGCCCGGCGGGCAAACCGGAGGGCCACCTGGCCTCCAGATCGGCCAACTCGGCGTCGATGAAGTCGGCAAGGCCCTCCTTCACCGCGTCGGCGCCGGGCCTCGCCTTCTCGAACAGCGGCCGCCAGCCGGCCACCGACAGACTGTTGCGCCGCGTCATGGCGAAATCGGCGCCGGCCACATGCATCTGCGCCATGCCGGCACCCAACTCGGCGCAGTGATTCAGCGTGATGCGGCGTGGCCACATGCCCTTGAGGAAACTGACGATGGCCGCCGGCCGGCCGCACACCTCGCGCAGGGCCCGGCCGTCGCGCCCGTGCAGCGGCGTCGGGCATTCCAGCCCGCGCAGGGCCAGGTGCTCCATGAGCGCGAGGAAGAACGGCAAATCGTCGGGGTTCACCCGCTTCTCGTAGAGGGTGAGGATGTAGCTGCCCCGATCGGTCTGCAGCATGTAGTTGGTGTTCTCGACCCCCTCGGCGATGCCCTTGCAGGATATCACCTCGCCGATGTCGTACTCGGCGACGAACTCCTCCAGTTCGTCGTCGGAAACTTCCGTGTAGACCGCCATACGTCCTCAGCCTTCTTGCGACCGGCGGAGGATACGACGGCGAAAGCCCTTTGCCCAGCCCCCCTGCCGGCTATTCGCCCCGTTATTCGGCCAGCGCCGCCGGCAGTTTGAAGGCCAGGCTCTCGATGGTGACGCGAACCTCTTCGATGGTGACGTCGAAACGCTGCCGGGCGGCGGCGATGACCTCGTCGACCAGCACCTCGGGGGCCGACGCTCCGGCGGTGATGCCCAGCCGCGCCACGCGCCCCAGGCCGAGCCAGTCGATCTCGGCGGCACGCTGCACCAGGATGGCCTGCGGACAACCGGCGCGAGCCGCCACCTCCACCAGCCGCTTCGAGTTGGACGAGTTGGGGGCGCCGATCACCATCACCGCCTCGCAGTGCGGCGCGATGGCCTTGACCGCCGACTGACGGTTGGTGGTGGCGTAGCAGATGTCCTCGCGACGCGGCACCGAGATCTCGGGGAAGCGGCGGCGCAGCACGCCTATGATGGCGGAGGCGTCGTCCACCGACAGGGTGGTCTGGGTGATGTAGGCCAACCGGGTCGGGTCGGCCGGGGTCACCGTTTCGGCCTGGGCGACATTCTCCACCAGCAGCACCGCGCCGTCCGGCACCTGCCCCATGGTGCCCACCACCTCGGGATGGCCGGCATGGCCGATCATGACGATTTGCCGGCCGGCGGCGTGGTGTGCCTCGGCCTCGCGGTGAACCTTGGTGACCAGCGGGCAGGTGGCGTCGAGATAGGCCATGCCCCGCGCCATGGCCTCGGCCGGCACCGACTTGGGCACGCCGTGGGCCGAGAACACCACCGGCACGCCCTCGGGGACCTGCGACAGCTCCTCGACGAACACCGCCCCCTTGGTCGCCAGGGATTCGACGACGAAGCGGTTGTGCACGATCTCGTGGCGGACATAGACCGGGGCGCCGTATTTCTCCAGCGCCCGTTCAACGATGTGGATGGCGCGGTCGACCCCGGCGCAGAAGCCGCGCGGGCCGGCGAGAACCACGGTCAGCGGCCGCCTGGGGTTGGTGGAGTGTGTCATCGCCTCGGTTCGCCTTGTGCACCGCGCCCCGGTTCTCTAAAGTCGGCGCTGCCGACACTTAGCAGATTCCCGCACGCCGAAGGAAGGATGGCATGAGCGAGCCGGTGGCCAGCAAGAATTCGCCCTATGCCGTCGAGGCCAAGGCGGGCGAGACGTATTTCTGGTGCGCCTGCGGCCGCAGCGCCGGTCAGCCCTTCTGCGACGGCGCCCACAAGGGCACCGGCCTGGGTCCCAGGATTTTCACCGCCGAACAGGACGAAACGCTGTATCTGTGCGGCTGCCGCCGCACCAAGACACCGCCGTTCTGCGACGGCACCCACTCCCGCTCGTAAGGCCGCCATGATACTCCGCTTCACCCGCCTGCTGGCCGCCCTGCTCGCCGCACCGGTCCTGTTGTCCGGCTGCTCCCTCCTGCAAAAGAAGGAGCCGCCGCCCTGTCCGCCCATCTACATCCTGTCGGATGCCGCCACGGTGACCAAGTATCGCGCCGGCGCCGGCCGCGACCTCACCGATGTCGAGGCCGAGGCCGAGGTGCTGGGCTACAAGGGCCACTGCGTCTATGACGAAGCCGGCGCCGAGCTGAACCTGCAAATCTCCATCAGCGCCAAGCGCGGGCCGGCCAACGCCTCGCGCAAGGTGGACTTCTCGTACTTCGTCGCCATCCCCTACTTCTACCCCAAGCCCCAGGCCAAGGCGGTGTTCCCCATCAGCCTGGAGTTCCCCGAGGGGCAGAACATGGCGCACTATACCGACGAGGAGATCAGCATGCGCATCCCGGTCAAGGACCGCGAGCTGATCGACAAGTTCGAAATCTACATCGGCTTCCAGACCTCGCCCGAGGAACTGGAGCTGAATCGCCGCATGAAGCGATAGCATTCAGTCGGGGAAGTTGGATACCGCCAGCTTCCCCGGCGAATCCGCCACCATCTGCAACGCAACCGTGCCGTTGCTGCTCCGCACCAGCAGCTCGCAGATCCAGGTGCCGTCCTCCATCTGCATGGGCGCGCTCAGGTCGATGCCGTGGACGTCCTCGATGTCCATGCTGATGCTGTGATTGTCGCGAAACGAGATCGCCGCCACCGTCTTCATGCCGTCCTCCAATGCCCTCCTCAAGGCTGATGGAGTGTGGGGCAGACGTCAAGGCGGTACGGAGAAAACCAAGAAATCAACCGGCCGAAGACTGGCGGCGGCCGAAGACGAAGACGCGGCTCAGCGTGTCATGCCCGGCGAGCTGATGCGGGATGCCGGCGCTTTCGGGCCATCTGAAGGAGCGAGAGATCTTCGAGCCCTACTCCTTTCCCGGAGCGGGGTCCTGGCCATGCGACGTGTCATGGCTGCCGGTGGCGCCATGGCCTCCCATCATCAACGCCATCATAGGCAGACAGCCGCTGAGCGACACCGCGACGGCGACGATCAGAATCGGGCGGACAAGGCTGGAGAACACGTGGTCAGCCATGTTTCACGCCGACGAATGGCAAGTGGAGGGGACCGCGCACCACGTCCTTCTTGGCGATCCGGAAATTGTCGGCCACAGCGAAGGCAGCACAATCCGCTTCATGACAAACTCCTACTGGCAGAGAAGTCATCACAACATCGCCACGTAAATGGCGGATGTCATCGATTGTAAAATTTTGTAACCGTGCGCCTGCATACCGTTAATACACATGCCTGAAAAGGCCTCAGCGGGAGACTTCTGTCTCCCGCCGCATTGGACAACCCGTTAAACAACCGGGGGCTTGCCTATCGAACCATCGGCATGATTACTTGCCGAGGTTGGGGGCCGACGCTCCGTCCGGCCTGATTTCCGGCGCTCCCGGACCCGCTTTGCCCCCCATGGCCGGGACGGTCGCCGGGTCGTGATGGGGGTTCGGCCCGGACTCGGAATGGAACCGGGGGTCCTGGCGGAGCGGTTCGCCGGCAGATTTGCTGATGATGGGCATGGTCAGGTGGCCGCGCACGACGTCCAGGTAGTTGGTCGCTTCCTTCTGGTCGCCCTTTGCACAGCGTTCCTTGGCGATGCGGAAGTTTTCCTTCACCTGGGGGTGGGGGCCAGTCGCGTCACGGTGGTAAACGGTGTCCCACCGCTTCTGAACCTCGGCGATATTGTCCTTGCAGGACGGCTCGGCGGCCTGGACGGTGGCGGTCGCCAGCACCGCGAGGGCGGGAATGGCGAGAACGAAAAGGCGAATAGTCTTCATGGCGAACCTCGTCTCTATGTGGTCTTCGGTGCGGAAAGGACGAAGCCGATCGGCCAGCCCCCCCTTCAACCGCGTTCTAACGAGGATCACCCTACCCCTGAAACGTAACCCACTGACGACATCCGAGTAAAATTTTGTAAAAATCAAGGAACAGCGCATGACGAAACAATAACAATTAGCATGGATCACCGCAGTATATCCACAGTGCGCTGGTATAACTCACACGGATGTTTCGATGCACCGCCAAATCATCTATAACACTGAGCGGATCAGTGGCCGTGACGGTAAGGCGGCATTCCGGACACTGTCGATGTGGCTTATGCCGATGTCCCATGAAGAGAGCCGTCATTCCCGCGAAAGCGGGAATCCATGGTCGGGCAGCACAGCATATTGTGGTTGAAGAACGTGCTGGTCCCAACATGGACCCCCGCCTTCGCGGGGGTGACGAAGGTTGGAACTGGTGGACTGGGCTGATGGGACATCGGCATAAGCCACCTGTCGATGGATCGACCACGTCTCCCTATCCAGCTAATGCAGGTGCTGCCACCGGGAAGGGAAGACGCCGGAAAGGGCAAGAAGCAGTAGGACGAGGAGCAAACGCATGCCTGGCCTCCATGATCAAGCCTCGGCATACGGATCGGCATTCAGGAAGGCGGATTCACTTCCGGCATCCCGCAGCCGTATCGCACCTGATCTTTTCAGAAGATCAGGCGCGACGGCATGCTCAGGGAACCAGGCGCCCAGAGTCGGGGAAAGGGTTACTTGCGATCATGCGGCACCGTGTGCTCGGGCATGTTGAGGTGCGCGCGGACGACGTTGAGGTACTGCTCGACCTCGGTGGTCTTGCCGGCCTTGCACTTCTCCTTGGCGATCCGGAAGTTGTCGGTCGCGGTCCGGTAGGGGGCGTTCTTGGGGCTGTCCATGCCCATGGGGTACATCTTGTCCCACTGGGCCTGGACCTCCTTGATCGAGGCGTCGCACTGGGGCGCCGCGCGGGCGGTGCCGCCGAGGCCGAGCACCAGGACCGGGAGGGCGACAAGGGCGATCTTCCTGAACATGGCCATCTCCATTCATATCGCCGCTCGGTTCGCGGCATGAGGAGATTAGGCACCCGCGACGTAACCCGCCGATGAATGGCCCGGTAAACCGGTGTAAAGAATTGTAAACTTCAGTAAGTCCCCAATAGACGTCCCTTGCCCGGCGCGCCGAACGTAAAGACCGGGTTCGGGTCCTTCGGCCCGTCCATCCCGGGCGACCCCGACGGCATCCCCGGGGAGGCGATGCCCTTGGCGGTGCGCGGTTCGGCCAGGAATCTCTCGATCGCTTCGAGGGGTACGTGCCCTTCGACGACCGTGCCGTCGATCTTGGCGGTGTGGCACGACCGCATATTCTTCGGCACGCCGAGGTCGTCCTTCACCGTGTCCATGTCCTCGCTGTCGATCACGGTCACCGTGTAGCCGTGGCGCTGGAGGTAGGTTGCCCAGCCCTTGCAGCAACCGCAGGCAGGGTTTTTATAGACCACGGCCTCGCGGGCGACGGCGGGCGTCGACACCGGCAAGAGCGTAGCGGCGCCGACCACCAGCGCGAGGGCGACCGAACCGACCACAGCCCGTTTCGATTTCTTGAACCTGAACCCCATCGTCATTGCTCCTCGGCTATGCCTGCGCCGGTTCTGTTTCCGGCAGAGGCTTGTCGGCTTGACTGCCCTGCATCGGGTGGCGGGGAAGGCCCGCCTGTTTGATCATCGCGTAGAGGGCGGGGATGACGATGAGGGTGAGGATGGTGGACGACACCATGCCGCCGACCATGGGCATGGCGATGCGGCGCATCACCTCGGAGCCGGTGCCGGTGCTCCACATGATCGGCAGCAGCCCGGCCATGATCGCCACCACCGTCATCATCTTCGGCCGCACGCGCTCGACCGCGCCTTCCATGATGGCCTCGTAGAGGTCGGCGCGGGTGAACGCGCGCCCCTCGGCCTCCCGCTTCGCCTTCATCTCCTTCAGGGCGTGGTCGAGATAGATCAGCATCACCACGCCGGTCTCGGCGGCGACACCGGCCAGGGCGATGTAGCCCACCGCCACCGCCACGCTCATGTTGAAATCCAGATGCCATTGCAGCCACAACCCGCCGACCAGGGCGAACGGCAGCGACAGCATGACGATCAGGGTTTCGGTCACCCGCTTGAAATTGAGGTACAGCAGCAGGAAGATGATGAGGATGGTGACCGGCACCACGATCTTCAGCTTCTCGATCGCCCGCTCCATGTACTCGAACTGCCCCGACCAGGTGACGAAATAGCCGGGCGGCATCTGGACACTGTCCTGCACCGCCTTGCGGGCCTCGGCGACGTAGCCGCCGATGTCGCGGTCGCGAATGTCGACGTAGATATAGGCGGACAGCAGGGCGTTCTCGGTGCGGATGCCCGCCGGTCCCTTGCTCAGGCGCACCTTGGCCAGCTGGCCGAGGGGGATGGCGGTGCCGTCCATGGTGTTGACCAGGACGCGGCTGGCGATGGCCTGGGGGTCGCTACGGAATTCGCGGGGATAGCGCACATTGACCGAGAAACGCTCGCGGCCCTCCACGGTGGTGGTCACGGTCTCGCCGCCCAGCGCGGTGAGGATGACCTCCTGCAGGTCACCGATGGTCAGGCCGTAGCGGGCCAGTTGGGCGCGGTCGGGCTGAATGTCGAGGTAATAGCCGCCACCGATGCGCTCGGCATAGGCCGAGGTGGTGCCGGGGACATTGCGCACCACCGCTTCGATCTGGCGCGCCAGCCTCTCCATCTCGTCGAGGTCGTTGCCGAACACCTTGATGCCGATGGGGGTGCGGATGCCGGTCGACAGCATGTCGATGCGGGCGCGCAGCGGCATGGTCCAGGCATTGGATACGCCCGGCATCTGCAACGCCTTGTCCATGTCGGCCATCAGCCGGTCGATGGTCATGCCCGGCCGCCATTGGCTTTCGGGCTTGAGATTGATGACCGTCTCGAACATCTCGGTGGGGGCCGGGTCGGTGGCGGTGGCGGCGCGGCCCGCCTTGCCGAATACCGATGCCACCTCGGGGAAGCTCTTGATGATGCGGTCCTGAAGCTGGAGCAGTTCCGCCGCCTTGGTGATGGACAGGCCCGGCAGCGTCGTCGGCATGTAGAGGATGGTGCCCTCGTTGAGGGTCGGCATGAATTCCGAGCCGATGCGGCTCAGCGGATAGACCGAAACGCCCAGCGCCGCCACCGCCGCCACGATGGTCGGCACCTTGGCCTTGAGCACGCCCTGGATGGCCGGGCGATAGACCCAGATCAGGAAGCGGTTGATGGGATTCCTGCGCTCGGGGAGAATCCTGCCGCGGATGAACAGGATCATCAGCACCGGCACCAGCGTCACCGACAGGACGGCGGCGCCCGCCATGGAAAAGGTCTTGGTGAAGGCCAGCGGCTTGAACAGCCGGCCTTCCTGCGCCTCCAGGGTGAACACCGGCAGGAACGATACGGTGATGATCAGCAGGCCGAAGAACAGCGACGGCCCGACCTCGATGGCGGCGGCGATCAGGGCCTCGACCCGGCTGTCGCCCGGCTTGATGCGTTCGAGATGCTTGTGGGCGTTCTCGATCATGACGATGGCGGCGTCCACCATGGCACCGACGGCGATGGCGATGCCGCCCAGGCTCATGATGTTCGAGGTCATGCCCATCCATTCCATCACCATGACGGCGATCAGCACCCCCACCGGCAGCATGACGATGGCGACCAGCGCCGAGCGGACGTGCAGCAGGAAGATCACGCACACCGCAGCCACGATGAGGCTCTCCTCGATCAGCGTGTGCTTGAGGGTCTCCACCGCCCGCAAAATGAGGTCGGAGCGGTCGTAGACCGCCTCGATGGAGACGCCCTCGGGCAAGCCGGTGGACACCTCGGCGATCCTGGCCTTGGTCCGCTTGATGACGTCGAGCGCGTTCTGGCCGAAGCGCTGGAGGACGATGCCGCTGACCACCTCGCCCTCGCCGTTCAACTCGGTCAGGCCCCGGCGTTCATCCGGCCCCAGCTCGACCCGGGCGACGTCGCGCAGCAGCACCGGCGTCCCCGCCTGGACCTTGAGGACGATGTCCTGGATGTCGCCGATGCCCTTGAGGTAGCCGCGCCCCCGCACCACGAACTCGGTCTCGGCCATCTCGACCACCCGGCCGCCGACGTCGATGTTGCTCTTGCGGATGGCCTCGCTGACCTTGGCGAGCGGGATGCCGTAGGCCTGGAGCCGCTGCGGATCGACCACCACCTGATACTGCTGGACGAAGCCGCCGACGCTGGCCACCTCGGCGACGCCCTCGGCCTTGGCCAACTGATAGCGCAGATACCAGTCCTGGATGGTGCGCAGTTCGGCGAGCGAGCGGTCCTTGGCCTGGACCACATACTGGTAGACCCAGCCGACGCCGGTGGCATCCGGCCCCAGGCTCGGCGTCACCCCCGGCGGCAGGCGCCTGGCGGCGAAGTTGAGGTATTCCAGCACGCGGCTTCGCGCCCAGTAGATGTCGGTGCCATCCTCGAAGAGGATGTAGACGAAGCTGACGCCGAAGAGCGAGAAGCCGCGCACCAGCTTGGATTTGGGCACCGACAGCATGGCGGTGGTCAGCGGATAGGTGACCTGGTCCTCGACCACCTGCGGCGCCTGGCCGGGATAATCGGTGTAGAGGATGACCTGCACGTCCGACAGATCGGGCAGCGCGTCGAGCGGCAGGCGCTTCACCGACAGCACCCCGGCGCCGATGACGAAGACGGTGACCATCAGCACCAGGAAGACGTTCCTGGCGGACCAGCGGATGAGACCGGCGATCATGATCTCTCTCCGCGTCAGTGATTGTGGAAACCCTGGAGGGCGGCCTTCAGATTGCTCTCGGCGTCGATCAG
>JACPDP010000020.1 GCA_016183945.1 Magnetospirillum sp. | reverse complement strand
GCGTGCGGCGGATCGTGGATACCATGCTGGTCGAGGTGGAGGGCAACGAGGACGTCCTGGTGCAGATCGTGACCCACCTGGCCGCCCGGGCCGTGCAGGCCGTGCCCCCTGGCGTGCGTCCCGTCCTGGACCTCCGGCTCCAGGTGGAGGACAAGCGGGTCCGCCTCCACGTGCGCTCGAACGGGGAGGACGTCGTCCTGGAGGAGCAGGGCTTCAGGCTGGTCCGCCTGGCCCTGGGGCGCATGGGAGCGGCCGCGGGCGCGGACGCTTCGAGCGACGAAGGCTGCGACCTGTGGGTTGACCTTCCGCGGGCCGCCGTTCGGGCCTCCATCTGAAAGAATCGGGCCTGCGCGGGATGGGTGCGTGACGGGCACCGTGCGATGCTGATGACCGGAGGATCCATCCCATGTGCCTCGCATTCCCCGCGCGGGTCGTCGAGATCGGCGAGGGAGAGACGGCCGTCGTCGAGATGGGCGGCGTGCGCAAGTCGATCATGCTCACCATGGTTGACGACGTGGCCGTGGGCGACTACGTCATCGTCCACGTAGGCTATGCGCTGAGCCGCCTCGACGCCCAGGAAGCCGAGAGGACCCTGCAGGCGTTCGCGGACCTGGAGCAGGCCCTGGCCCAGGACGCCCCGTGAGGTACGTCGACGAGTTCCGCGACGGACGCCTGGCGCGGCTCCTCGCGGAGGCCATCCGGCGCGAGGTGGAGCCCGGGCGGTGCTACCGGCTGATGGAGTTCTGCGGGGGGCATACCCACGCCATCGCGCGGTACGGTGTCACGGATCTGCTTCCCTCCGAGGTTCGCCTCGTCCACGGACCGGGCTGCCCGGTGTGCGTCCTGCCCGTCGGACGCATCGACATGGCCATCGACCTGGCCATGCGGCCGGGCGTCGTGCTGTGCAGCTATGGCGACACGATGCGCGTCCCCGGCTCGGGACGCCGCAGCCTGCTGCGCGCGAAGGCGGAGGGCGCCCGGGTGCGGATGGTGTACTCGGTGACGGACGCCCTGGCGATTGCGCGCGAGCAGGCGGACAGCGAGGTGGTGTTCTTCGCCATCGGCTTCGAGACCACCACTCCGCCCACCGCCGTGGCCATCCGTCAGGCCGAGGCGCTGGGGCTGAAGAACTTCTTCGTCTTCTGCAATCACGTGCTGACCCCCTCTGCCATCGCCCAAATCCTCGACAGCCCGGAAGTGCGTACCCTGGGCACGGTCAAGCTGGACGGCTTCATCGGCCCCGCCCACGTCTCCACCATCATCGGCTCGGGTCCCTACGAATACTTCGCCGAGGAATACCAGCGCCCGGTGGTCATCGCCGGCTTCGAGCCGCTGGACGTCATGCAGGCGGTGCTGATGCTGGTGCGCCAGGTCAATGACGGCCGCTTCCAGGTCGAGAACGAATTCTCCCGCGCCGTCACCCGCGACGGCAACGAGAAGGCCAAGGCGCTGGTGGCCGAGGTGTTCGAACTGCGCCGCTCCTTCGAGTGGCGCGGCCTCGGCCTGGTGCCCTATTCGGCGCTGCGCATCAAGCAGCCCTATGCCGCCTGGGATGCCGAACGGCGCTGGCCGGACATCCCGCGCGACATGGTGCCCGACAACAAGGCCTGCGAGTGCGGTGCCATCCTCAGGGGCGTCAAGAAGCCGGTCGACTGCAAGCTGTTCGGCACCGTCTGCACCCCCGAGAACCCCATGGGCAGCTGCATGGTCTCGGCCGAGGGGGCCTGCGCGGCGCACTGGACCTATGGACGATTCCGGAGCGCGGGCGTCTCGCCCGCAAACAAAAGCGGGCGGGACGCCCGCGCTCCATACGAGCACGAGGACCCCGCATGATCCTGCCC
Source organism: Magnetospirillum sp. (assembly GCA_016183945.1). Next base: position 11,187 of record JACPDP010000020.1, on the reverse strand, counting down.
CGCCGTACCCACCCCCGCCCGCTCGACCTCAAATCCGGCCGCGTCGACCTCACCCATGGCGGCGGCGGGCGGGCCATGGCGCAGTTGGTGGACGAGTTGTTCGTCGCCGCGTTCGACAACGACGCCCTGCGCCAGCGCAACGACCAGGCCGCCTTCGACATCCCCGGCGGACGCATGGTGATGACCACCGACGGCTATGTCATCAGCCCGCTGTTCTTCCCCGGCGGCGACATCGGCTCGTTGTCGGTGCACGGCACCGTCAACGACGTCGCCATGGCCGGGGCGGTGCCGCTGTCGCTGTCGGCCGGCTTCATCATCGAGGAAGGCTTCCCGTTGTCCGACCTCAAGCGGGTGGTGGAGTCCATGGCGCGGGCCTCGAAGGAAGCCGGCGTGCCGGTGGTCACCGGCGATACCAAGGTGGTCGAGAAGGGCAAGGGCGACGGCATCTTCATCACCACCGCCGGCATCGGCATGGTGCCGGCCGGCGTCGACATCTCGGGCGACAAGGCACGGCCCGGCGACGCCATCCTGGTCTCGGGGACCATGGGCGACCACGGCGTCGCGGTGATGAGCCAGCGCGAATCGCTGGGCTTCGAGGCCTCCATCCTGTCCGACTCGGCGGCCTTGCATACCCTGGTGGCCGCCATGGTGGCGGCGGTGCCGGGCATCCGGGTGCTGCGCGACCCGACCCGGGGCGGCCTCGCCGCCACCCTCAACGAGATCGCCGCCCAGTCCGCCGTCGGCATGATGATCAAGGAGACCGCCGTGCCGGTGCGGACCGAGGTGCGCGGCGCCTGCGAGTTGCTGGGGCTCGACCCGCTCTACGTCGCCAACGAGGGCAAGCTGATCTGCATCTGCGACGCCTCCGACGCCGGCCGCCTGCTGGCCGTCATGCGCGCCCACCCCCTGGGGGGGAACGCCGCCCGCATCGGCGACTGCCGCGCCGACAGCCACCACTTCGTCCAGATGGAGACCGCCATGGGCGGCATGCGGGTGGTGGACTGGCTGGCCGGCGAGCAGCTGCCGAGGATCTGCTGATGCGTATCCTTCTCCTCTCCCACGCCTTCAACAGCCTGACCCAGCGCCTGTGGGTGGAGCTGTCGGCGCGCGGGCATGAGGTGTCCTGCGAATTCGACGTCAACGACGCCGTCACCATCGAGGCGGTGGCGCTGGCCCGCCCCGACCTGATCGTCGCCCCCTTCCTCAAGCGCGCCATCCCCGAGGCGGTGTGGCGCCACCACCGCTGCCTGGTGGTGCATCCCGGTCCGGTGGGCGACCGTGGCCCGGCGGCGCTCGATTGGGCCATCCTGGAAGGCCGCGAGGAATGGGGCGTTACCGTGCTGCAGGCCGAGGCCGAGATGGACGCCGGCCCGGTGTGGGCCAGCCGGACCTTCGCCATGCGCGACACCAGCAAGTCGAGCCTCTACCGCAACGAGGTCACCGAGGCTGCCGTCGCGGCGGTGCTTGAGGCGCTGGAGAGGACGGCCGGCACCCGCCCGCCCGAAAGCACCTGGAAGCCGGCCTGCCGCCAGGCCGACCGCGCCATCGACTGGGCGCGCGACGACACCGCCACCGTGCTGCGCAAGATCCGCTCGGCCGACGGCACCCCGGGCCTGCGCGACCGCATCTTCGGGCGCGAGGTCACCCTGCACGACGCCCACGCCGCCGAAAGCCTGGAGGGCACGCCGGGCATCATCGTCGCCCGTCATGGCGGCGCCATCGCGCGGGCGACGGTGGACGGCGCGGTGTGGATCGGCCATCTGCGCCGCCGCGAGGAGCACGCCCTCAAGCTGCCCGCCGCCGTGGTGCTGGGCGAGGAGGCCATGGACGGCATCCCCGAATCGCCCGGCTACCACGACATCTGGTACGACGAGCGGCACGGCGTCGGCTTCCTGCACTTCCCCTTCCTCAACGGCGCCATGAGCACCGACCAGTGCGTCCGCCTGCGCGAAGCCTTCGACAAGGCCTGCCGGCGCCCGACGCGGGTGATCGCGCTGATGGGCGGGCCGGATTTCTGGTCCAACGGCATCCACCTCGGCACCATCGAGGCGGCGGACAGCCCGGCCGAGGAGTCATGGCGCAACATCAACGCCATGAACGACCTGTGCCGCGACATCATCACCTGCGGCAGCCACTTCACCCTCGCCGCCATGCAGGGCAACGCCGGCGCCGGCGGGGTGTTCATGGCCCTGGCCGCCGACCTGGTGCTGGCCCGCGAGGGGGTGGTGCTCAACCCGCACTACAAGGGCATGGGCAACCTCTACGGCTCGGAGTACTGGACCTACCTGCTGCCCCGGCGCTGCGGCGGCGCCCAGGCGGCCGAGGTGACGACCGCCCGCCTGCCCATCGGCGGCGGCGAGGCGGAGCGGCTGGGCCTGATCGACACCCATTTCGGCCGCACGCCCGCCGAGTTCCGCCAGGCGGTGGAGGCCATGGCGGGGGCCATCGCCGACGACCCCGGGCTGGAGGAGCGCCTCGCCGCCAAGCGCCTGTCGCGCGCCGCCGACGAGGCCGAAAAGCCGCTGGAGGCCTACCGCGCCGAGGAGCTGGAGCACATGAAGCTGAACTTCTACGGCTTCGATCCCAGCTACCACGTCGCCCGCTTCAACTTCATCCACAAGGTGCCCAAAAGCCGCACGCCGCTGTATCTGGCACGGCATCGCAGCCGCTTGGTCACGCTGCCCACTTGACGCGGGTGGGAATTGCGGCCTTATCTGCGGCATGACCTCCGTACAGACCCTCACCGTCGCCAACGAAGAGACCGAGATCAGGCTCGACCGTTGGTTCAAGCGCCATTTCCCCGACGTCAACCACGGCCTGCTGGAAAAGTGGCTGCGCAGCGGCAATGTCCGCGTCGATGGCAAGCGCGCCAAGTCCAATCAGCGGCTGGAGGCCGGCCAGGAAATCCGGGTGCCGCCCATCCCCGCCGCCCCCGCGCAAGAGGCCCGGCCGGTGGTCATCGACGAGCGCATGGCGCGCGAGCTGATCGATTCGGTGATCTACAAGGACGATGACGTTCTGGCGCTGAACAAGCCGCCGGGACTGCCGGTGCAGGGCGGCACCGGCATGAGCGACAAGCATATCGACGCCATGCTCGACGTGCTGAAATTCGAGCGGTTCGAGCGGCCGCGCCTGGTGCACCGCCTCGACAAGGACACCTCCGGGGTGCTGGTGCTGGGCCGCACCCCCACCGCCGCCGCCAAGCTGGCCGCCGCCTTCAAGGGCCGAGCGGCGCAGAAGCTCTATTGGGCGCTGGTGGTGGGCGTGCCGAAAATCAGCCAGGGCCTGATCGACGCGCCGCTGGCCAAGCTGCCCGGTCGCGCCGGTGAGAAGGTGACGGTGGACGAGGACGCCGGCAAGCGCGCCGTCACCCTGTATCGGGTGGTGGACAGTGCGCTCCGTCATGCCGCGTGGCTGGAACTGCAACCGCGCACCGGCCGCACCCACCAACTGCGCGCCCATTGCCTGCTGCTGGAAACCCCCATCCTCGGCGACGGCAAATACGGCGGCAAGGACGCCATCATCGAAGGCAGCGGCATCTCGCGCAAGCTGCACCTGCACGCCCGCGCCCTGCGCCTGCCGCATCCCAGGGGCGGCACCCTGGAGCTGATCGCCGAACTGCCGCCTCATATGGCCGCCAGCTTCGCCTTCTTCGGCTTCGAGGAGAGACAGGCCGGCGAGCCGTTCGAGGCGTTCGAGGAGGATTGACGGGAAACCGGGCGGGCGTGGCGGAGCCCGCCCGCTCATGCTCCGCCGGCGAGGTCGGGCAGGATCGACGACACCGACTGCGGCGGCGGTTTGGCCGGCGTCGCGGGGGGAGCCTCAACGGCGGCGGCCTTGGCCGCCAGCACCTGCGCCGCCTGATCGAGGGCGGCATCGGCTGCGCCCGGAGCCGCCGCGGCCTCGTCGGTCTTCTTGGCATCGCGGCGTAGCGCGCGCAGTTTCTGATCCAGCGCGGAGATATTCTGGCGGTCGCTTTCCACCGCCTTGACCCACTCTGCCCGCTCATTGCGCAGCAATTCGCCCATTTCATCGAAGCGCTTGTTGAGTGGATCGGTCATCTCGGCGAACTTGCGGGCGTTGTCGCTTTGCATCGCCAGCTTGATCTTCTCGATCTCTTCCAGCAGGTCGCGTTTGATCCAGCGGCTCTTCTTGTCGAGTTCTTCGGCCAGTTTGGCGAAACGCTCGTCGACATCGGCGCTGATCTGCACCTTGAGTTCGTAGGCGTTCTTCACCAGATTGGCCATGTACATCATCAATCCGCCACCGATCACCAGGATGACCCCGGCGGCCAGGCTGATGATGAGAACGGCGGAAAAGCTCATCCGGGAGGTGCCCACGCGGGAAGAAAGAATCGACGACGGGCTAATGTCCTCCAACCGAACAGCCATTGCAATAGACCATCCCTTGAACCGCGTGCCCCTCGCGCTGCCCTCTTTTCGCCACGGCCGGAGTGAAGGATGATGGGGGCGGCAAGCGGCAGGAGACCATCGATGAGCGTGTTTTCGGAATGGATCAGGGCGCACGGCATCACCGAGGTGGAATGCCTGGTACCGGACATGTCGGGCGTGGCCCGCGGCAAGATCGTGCCGGCCCACAAATTCGTCTCGATCGCCGAAAACCGGGGGCTGAGGCTGCCGGAGAGCATCTTCGTGCAGACCATCACCGGCGACTATCCCGAGGAAGACGTCACCAGCGTCGCCAACGGCGACATCTACCTGCGGCCCGACCCGGAAAGCCTGCGCCAGGTGCCGTGGTACGACGAGCCCACCGCCTGCGTCATCAACGACTGCTTCCACGTCGACGGCCGCCCGGTGGAGATGGCGCCGCGCCAGGTTCTCAAGCGGGTCCTCAACCTCTACCACGGCAAGGGCTGGCAGCCGGTGGTGGCGCCCGAGCTGGAGTTCTTCCTCACCAAGCAGAACACCGATTCCGACTATCCGCTGGAGGCCCCCATCGGCCGCTCGGGGCGCGCCGAGACCGGCCGGCCGGCCTATGGCGTCGACGCCATCAACGAATTCGACCCGCTGTTCGACCAGATCTACAGCTACTGCGAGATGCAGCGGCTGGAGGTGGACACGCTGTCCCACGAGGCCGGCAACGCCCAGATGGAGGTCAATTTCGACCACGGCGACGCCCTCGAACTGGCCGACCAGACCTTCCTGTTCAAGCGCACCGTGCGGCAGGTGGCGCTACGCCATCAGGTCTACGCCACCTTCATGGCCAAGCCGATGCAGAACGAGCCGGGCAGCGCCATGCACATCCACCAGAATCTGGTCGATGCCGAGACCGGGCGGAACCTGTTCTCCACCCTCGACGGCGCCGACACCGACATGTTCCGCTGGTTCATCGGCGGCCTGCGCAAGTATCTGCCGGCGGCCATGCTGCTGTTCGCCCCCAACGTCAACTCGTTCCGTCGCCTGGTGCCCGACTTCGACGCCCCCATCAACGTCCACTGGGGCCGCGACAACCGCACGGTGGGGCTGAGGGTGCCGGAATCGGGCGCCGCCTCGCGCCGGGTCGAGAACCGGCTGGCCGGGGCCGACGCCAACCCCTATCTGGCCTTCGCCGGCTCGCTGGCCTGCGGCTGGATCGGCATCCAGCAGAAGATCGAGCCCGGCGAGCCCATCGACGGCTCGGGCTACACCCGGGCGCACTCGCTGCCGCGCCACCTGCCCGACGCGCTGGAAAAGCTGAAGGCGGCCAAGGCGCTGCGCGAGATTCTCGGCGACGAATTCTGCGAGGCCTACATGGCGGTCAAGGAAACCGAGTGGGACGCCTACCAGCGCGTGGTGTCGAGCTGGGAGCGGGAATACCTGCTGCTCAACGTATGAGCCCGCCGCCCGCCGACTGCCCGGTGCGCGACCGCTGCCGCCGGGCGCGGGCCGACGGGTGCCGCAATTGCCAGGAACGGCTGCCTCACCGCTCTCCCTCTCCCCTCGCGGGAGAGGGTCGGGGTGAGGGGGGAGCCACGACCAAGCTGCCGGCGGCCCCCCTCACCCTGCCCTCTCCCGCCGGGGGAGAGGGTTCTTAATCACCCCGCGAACTGCGCCAGGTTCCGCCGGATCCTCTCCTTGACCGGCTCGTTGGCTGGCGGGGCGGTGAAGCTGCGGCCGGTCACCATCTCGAACAGCGCGATGTACTTGCGGCTGAACTCCACCAGCGTGTCGTCGGGGATGGCCGGGATGGAATCGTGGTAGGGGTCGCAGCGCGCCGCGATCCATAGCCGCAGGAACTCCTTGTCCAGGCTCTCCGGCTCGTCGCCCTGGTGGTGCCGGCCGGGATAGGAGTCGGCCACCCAGTAGCGGCTGCTGTCGGGGGTGTGAATCTCGTCGGCCAAGGTGATGCGGCCTTCGGCGTCGAGGCCGAATTCGTATTTGGTATCCACCAGGATCAGGCCGTGGCGGCCGGCAATCCGGCTGCCGCGGGCGAACAGGGCCAGCGACAGGCCGGCCAACTCGTCCCATTGCGCGCGGGTCAGCAGCCCCCGCTCGACAATGTCGGCCGGGCTGACCGGAGCGTCGTGGCCGCCCACCGCCGCCTTGGTGGTGGGAGTGAGGATGGTCTCGGGCAGGCGGTCGTTCTTGGTCAGGCCCTCGGGCAGCCGCAGCCCGTACATGTCGCGCCTGCCGTCACGGTACATCGGCCAGATGGCGGTGTCGGTCGAGCCGGTGATGTAATCGCGCACCACCATCTCGATGGGCAGCATGTCGAGCCGCCGCCCCACCACCACGTTGGGATCGGGGTAGTCGAGGACATGGTTGGGGCAGATGTCGCGGGTGGCCTCGAACCAGAACCGTGCCGTCTGGGTCAGCACCTGCCCCTTGAAGGGCACTGCCGCCAACACCTGGTCGAAGGCGCTCTGACGATCGGTGGAGACCAGGATGCGCCGTCCGTCGGGCAGGTCGTAGCAGTCCCGCACCTTGCCGCGGTAGTGATTGGGCAATTCGGGAAAATGCGCGTCGGTCAGCACGTTGGGAATGGCGGCGCGGATGATGTCGGCAGGCAGCATGGGACGGGCCCTCGGTGACGGGCCTCGTTTATGGCCCATTTCGTCAAGGGATTGCAACGCGAGGCGGTCGAATGCTTAAGTGGTCACACCACTTTATCCGGATCCATTCCCCATGCCCCGTCGTTCCGCCCAAGCCTCGCTCGCCTTCTCCTGCGCCGGCCATGCCTATGCCCACATCTTCGAACCCATCTTCTTCATCGCCGCCCTGGTGCTGCCCGGCGAGTTCGGCATGCCCTACGAGGAGGTGCTGGCGCTGGTGGTGGCCGGCAAGCTGCTCTACGGCCTGCTCGCCCCGCTGATGGGCTGGCTGGGCGACCGCTGGAGCACGGTGGGCATGATGGCGGTCTATTTCCTCGGCCTGGGCGGCGCGGCCATGGCGGTCGGCCTGTCCACCGGCCCATGGTCGCTGGCGGTGGCGTTGGGGTTCGTCGGGCTGTTCGGCTCGATCTACCACCCGGTCGGCATCGCCTGGCTGATCCGCAACGCCGTCAACCGGGGCCGCGCCATCGGGCTCAACGGGGTGTTCGGCGGCATTGGTCCCGCCCTGGCCGGGCTGATCGCCGGCGTGCTGATCGCCGCCTCGGGCTGGCGGGCCGCCTTCGTGGTGCCGGGGGTGGTGGTGTTCGCCACCGGCCTGGTGTTCCTCGCCATGCTGCGGGCCGGCGTGGTGGTGGAGGCCAAGGCCGACCGCAAGCCGGAGCCGCCGGCCGACCGCGGCGACACCATCCGGGCCGGGCTGGTGCTGTCGGTGACCATGCTGAGCGCCGGGCTGGTCTACCAGGCGACCCAGCCGTCGCTGCCCAAGCTGTTCGCCGAGCGCCTGGGCGATGTGGGCGTGGTGGGGGCGGCCGGCGCGGTGACGGTGGTCTACCTGCTGGCCGGTTTGACCCAGATTCTCGCCGGCCACCTCGCCGACCGCTACAGCCCCAAGCGGCTCTACGTCGCCGCAGCCCTGGCGCAGGTGCCGCTGCTGCTGTTGGTGGCCTCGGGCAGCGGCCTGCCGCTGGTGGTGCTGGCGGTGCTGGCGGTGAGCTTCAACATGGCCGGCATCCCGGCCGAGAACCTGCTGCTGGCGCGCTACACCCCGGCCCGTTGGCGCGGCACCGCCTTCGGGCTGAAATTCGTGCTGTCCTTCGGGGTGTCGGGCCTGGGGGTGCCGCTGGTGGCGGTGATGCGCGGCACCACGGGAGGGTTCGAGGCGCTGTTCATGCTGCTTGCCGCCGCTGCCGCCCTGGTCGCCCTGGCGGCCGCGTGGCTGCCGTCGGAAGGAAAACGCTCCCTCTGAGATGGGTCCGTCTGCCCAGGCTCACCCCTGACGCACCGCCGCAACGAAGGTGGAGAACTCGCGGCGAAGGGACTCGGCTTCGGACAGCAACTCGTCGGCGGTCTTGAACATCCCGGTCGCCATTTCGCCGGTGGCGGCGGCGGCCTGCGACACCTCGCCGATGCTGTGCATGATCTCACCGGTGCCGGCGGCGGCATGCCGCACGTTGGCGACGATATCGTGCGTGGCGGCGGCCTGCTGGCCCATGGCCTGCGAGATGGTCTCGATCACGCCGCCCATGCGTTCCACCGTCTCGCCCACGGTGCGGATGGTGGTGGCGGCATCGCGGGTGATGTTCTGGATCCCGGCGATGTGCGAGGAAATCTCGTCGGTGGCGCGCGCCGTCTGGGTGGCGAGGTTCTTCACCTCGGAAGCCACCACGGCGAAGCCCTTTCCGGCCTCCCCGGCCCGCGCCGCCTCGATGGTGGCGTTGAGCGCCAGCAGATTGGTCTGGCCGGCGATGGCGTTGATCAGGGTGACGATCTCGCCGATGCGCCGCGCCGCCTCCTCCAGCCCCGACATGGTCTGGTTGGCGGAGCGGATGCCCCCCACGGCGTCGGCGGCGACGGCCACGGTGGTGGACACATGCAGGCCGATCTCGCCGATCAGCCGGCCGAGGTCGTCGGTGGCGCCGGCGACGGTATCGACGTTGCCGGCCGACTGCTGGGCGGCGGCGGCGACCGCGGCGCCGCGCTCGCTGGTGCGCTCGGCATTGCCGCGCAGCGTTTCCGCCGCTCCGTGCACCTGGCGCACGGTGGCCAGCACCGTCTCCAGCGTATGATCCATGGTGGCGTTGAAGGCCTCGGTCAGGCTGTCGCGCCGCGCCGCGGTGGCCGCCTGCTGCCGGTGCTGGGCCTCCTGCTCGGCCTCGAGGCGGGCCGCCTTCAGCATGTTGTCGCGGAACACTTCCACCGTCCGCGCCATGTCGCCGATCTCGTCGCGGCTGTTGCGCGAGGGAATTTCGATGGCCGTCTCGCCGGCCGCCAGCCGGCCCATGGCCGAGGTCAGGCCCTGTACCGGCCGCGAGATCATCCGCGTCGCCAGGGCCACCACCGCTCCGCCCAGCGCGAGGAAGGCGGCCAGGGTGGCGAAGTAGCCGAGGCGGGCCGACGCCTCGGCATCCACCGCCTGACGGTGCACCATCTCGGTGCGCTGCTCGGCGAAGGCGGTGAAGGCGCTGACCGCCATGGCCAGGGCGGCACTGGTGTCCTCGGCGTTGTTCATCAGCGCCAGGGCGGTGAAGTGGTCGCTGGAGGCGAGGTCCAGCGCGCTGTCCACCGAAAAGGAAAACTCCTTGAAGCCGTCCTGGATGGCATTCACCAGATTGGTTTCGTCATCGCTCTTGACGTTTTTACCGTACTCGCCCAGCAGGGCGTTGAGTTGCTTGATGTCGCCGCGAATCTGCTTGTCCAGCGCCTGGGTCTTGGCCTTGTCGGTGCGATCGGCGTACCAGCCGATCAGGCGGTAGGTGTTGGACTGGATGGCGGTGCTCAGTTGGTCGACATGGGCGGCGAAGTTCGAGCGGGTGAAGGAGACGTTGTACAGCTCCTCCAACGCCGCCGACTGCCGGCTCATCCCGCTGAGAAAGGTCGCCGCCAGCACCAGCATCGAAGCGAACAGCACCGCCGGGGCCAGCAGGACCTTGACGGCGATACGGGTATCAGCAAACCGTTGGGCAAGCATGGGCGGCGCTCTCTCTGGCATTGCGGTATAGTGGTACCGATTTGCCACATTAATAAATGCTGAACGCCCGAGTCAATGGGTGCGTATTCCCCGGCGTGCGCACTGCGCCGACCCTATACCCATCGACGAACCGGATATCAGCGGGGTGCTCGCGCAATGCTGCCTTGAAACAGCGGCTCAGTACGCCACGGCGCGGTGCAGCGTCGAATCGGCCAGCACCGGGGCCAACACCTCGGCGAGCAGGGTGGCCCAGATTTCCGCTCCGGCCGGGCTGTCGATGAGATCCTGGCGAATCTCGAGGGAGATGTGCGGCAGGCCGGCGGCGCCGGCGTGGGTATCCAGCGTGTAGTTGATTTCACGCCCGGAATAGGGCTGGTTGTCCCCCACCATCAGGTCCGGACGACCGGACAGCGTGCGCAGCACCGGCACCGCCATGCGAGGGTCGCGGTTCCACAGCACACCCACATGCCAGGGCCGCGGCTGGCCGTTCAGCCGGGGGGTGAAACTATGCACCGCCACCACGGCGGGCGCCATCCCGTGCCGCCACATATGGGCCAGCCGCCGGCCGATCTCGTGGTGGTAGGGCCAGAACCAGTCCTCGGCCCGGCGTTCGGCCTCGGTGTCGCCGACGGCGGCATTGCCCGGCACCACCACGCCGCAGGAGACCGACGGGATGGAACCGGGATCGCCGGGTTGCCGGTTGCAGTCGATCACCAGACGGCTCACCCCGGCCAGCACCGCCGGGCAGCCCAGCCGCGCCGCCAGGCGCCGCGACACCTCGGCGGCACCGATGTCCCAGACGATATGGGCGTCGCGCTGCTCCGGCCCCAGGCCAAGGTCACCCAGACCGCCAGGTATGCGATTGGAGGCATGATCGCAGATCACCAGCACGCGGGAGTCCTCGCCGCCGGAAAGCGATACGAAGGGCGGAGTCGCGGTGCTGCGGTCGGGGATGAAGGTCAGCATGGCCTATACTATAGCGTCTCCGCCGCCGCCCGACACTACAAGAGACACCCCAATGTACACCACCCTCACCACGGATCAGTTTTCTTGACGTCAGGAATCCCCGCGTGATTCAAGGAGTCCGCCCTTGATGGAGCGGAGGCGTGGGGATGGGGGGAATCGAGCGTTTGGCCGAGTCGATCTCGGCAGATTTGGCGGCGCGGCT
>JACPDP010000021.1 GCA_016183945.1 Magnetospirillum sp. | reverse complement strand
CGAATTGCCGATATTGGCGTTGATCTTGGTGAGGAAGTTCCGCCCGATGATCATCGGCTCGGATTCGGGGTGGTTGATGTTGGCCGGCAGCACGGCGCGGCCGCGGGCGATCTCCGAGCGGACGAAGTCCGGGGTGATCTCGTCGGGGATATCGGCCTCGAAGGGCTCGCCGTCGCGCTCGGCGCGGTCCTTGACCTCGGCGCGGGCGAGGTTCTCGCGGATGGCGACGTATTCCATCTCGGGGGTGATGATGCCGGCACGGGCATAGGCTAGCTGAGTCGGCGCCCGGCCCGGCTTGGCGCGCAGGGGCTGGCGGCCGGCGCGGTCGAACACCGGCACCGAAATGACCTCGCCCGGCTTCAGCCCGTCGTCCTCCGGGCGATGGGCGCGGCCGGCGTAGGTCTCGACGTCGCCCCGCTCCAAAATCCACTGCCGGCGCAGGGCGGCGACGCCCTTGGTGATGTCGACGCGGCCGGCGGCCTCGGTGAAGGGGCCGGAGCAGTCGTAGAGACGGATCGGCGGCTCGTTGGCCGAGGGCTCCAGGTCGACCTCGAGCATGGCGACACGGAGATCGGGCCGCGAACCTGCGACATAGACCTTGCGCGAGCCGGGCAGCGGGCCGCTGGTCACGCTGAGGTCGGTAACTTCGTCGGGAGCCTTCGACATCTGCGCTTCTCCGTGCTTTGGGGGCAGGCCGACGGGAAGCGGAGGACTCCGATCCCTTCGCCGGCATGACCCGGATCAGGTTCCAAGGGTCGCCGACACCAGGACCGGCCTCTCAGCCCCCCACGGGGCTCCCCTTCGGGCAAGGCGGGAAGAGTGGCGATTTGGGGGCGGTCAAGTCAAGGGGATTGACGGGCTAGGGCTGGTATGGCCGTGTCCGACCGGCTAGAGTCGGCTCCGCCATGTGGGAAACCGCGCTCTACGCCTTCGTCGCCTTTCTGGTGATCCTCGATCCGCCGGGCACCGCCGCGGTGTTCGCCGCCATGACACGCAATGTCGCCGACCAGCATCGCCGGACGATGGCGCGGCGGGCCACCGTGATGGCCGCTACGATGCTGTTCGCCTTCGCCCTGGCCGGCGAATGGCTGCTGCGGGTGCTGGGCATCACCCTGCCCGCCTTCCGCATCGGCGGCGGCATCCTGCTGTTCCTGCTCGCCGCCGACATGGTGTTCGCCCGCCAGTCGGGCCTGCGCTCCACCACCCCGGTCGAAGAGGCCGAGGCCGCCGAGCGCGAGGACATCACCGTGTTCCCGCTGGCCTTCCCGCTGATCGCCGGGCCGGGAGCGCTGACCTCGGTGGTGCTGATGATGGGCCGCACCCAAGGCGACCCGCTGGCGGCGCTCGCCGTGCTGGTGGTGCTGGGGCTGGTGCTGCTGATCCTGCTGGCGGCGCTGCTCTCCGCCAGCCACGTGCTCAAGCTGCTGGGCATCACCGGGGCGCATGTGGTCAGCCGGGTGCTCGGCGTCATCCTGGCCGCCCTGGCGGTGCAATTCGTGCTGGATGGCCTGCGGCAGGCGCTGCCGGGGCTCGGCTGAATCGAAAAGAGCCGCCCTTTGGGGCGGCCCTTGGTCGTCGAAACCTGGTGAGGACTTATTCCTCGGCCTCGTCGGCCTTGTCGGCGGTCGGGCCGGAGTCCAGCCCCTTGGCGGCCGGATCGCGATCCACCAGCTCGATCATGCCCATGGGAGCGCAGTCGCCGTAGCGGAACCCGGCCTTCAGAACGCGGGTGTAGCCACCCTGGCGCGTCTTGTAGCGCTCGCCGATCACGGAGAACAGCTTCGCCACCACCTTGTCGTCGCGCAGGTAGGTATAGGCCTGACGGCGGGCATGCAGATCGCCGCGCTTGGCCAGGGTGATGAGGCGCTCGGCGATGGGACGCAGGTCCTTGGCCTTGGGCAGGGTGGTCTTGATCTGCTCGTGCTTGAACAGCGCGTTGCACAAGCTGACGAACAGCGCCTTGCGGGCCGAGCTATCGCGGTTCAGCTTGCGGCCGGACATCCCGTGACGCATCTCTCACTCTCCTCTGCTTGGTCTCGCCGGGCGAGAACCGATTGCGCGGCCGGCCGCCCCCCGGGGGGGCACGGCGCGGCGTGGGCCGGAATGGCCCTCAGACGGTTGGCGTCAATAAGGCTCTTCGAGCTTCTTGGCCAGTTCCTCGATGTTCTCCGGCGGCCAGTTGGGGATTTCCATGCCGAGATGGAGCCCCATCTGCGCCAGCACTTCCTTGATTTCGTTCAGCGACTTGCGGCCGAAATTGGGGGTGCGGAGCATCTCTGCCTCGGTCTTCTGGACCAAGTCGCCGATGTAGATGATGTTGTCGTTCTTCAGGCAGTTCGCCGACCGCACCGACAGCTCGAGCTCGTCGACCTTGCGCAGCAGGTTCTTGTTGAACGGCAGCTCGTCCTTCTTCTCTTCCTCGACCACGGTGGTCGGCTCTTCGAAGTTGATGAAGAGCTGCAGTTGGTCCTGCAGGATGCGGGCGGCCAGGGCCACCGCATCGTCGGGGGTGACGGCGCCGTTGGTCTCGACCGACATGATCAGCTTGTCGTAGTCGGTGACCTGGCCGACGCGGGTGTTCTCCACCTTGTAGGCGACCTTGCGCACCGGCGAGAAGATGGCGTCGATGGGGATCAGGCCGATCGGCGAGTCCTCCGGACGATTCTGCGACGCGGGCACGTAGCCCTTGCCGGTCTCGACGGTGAACTCGATGTTGAGCTTGGCGCCCTCGTCCAGGGTGCACAGCACCAGGTCGGGATCCATGATCTCGATGTCGTGGCCGGCCTCGATCATCCCCGCCTTGACCTCGCCCGGGCCGGTGGCACGCAGGTGCATGCGCTTCGGCCCCTCGCCATGCATGCGCAGGCCGAGGGTCTTGATGTTGAGGATGATGTCGGTGACGTCCTCGCGCACACCGGGGACGGAGGAGAATTCATGCAGAACCCCCTCGATCTGGATGGCGGTGACGGCCGCGCCCTGTAGCGAGGACAGGAGCACGCGGCGCAAGCTGTTGCCCAGCGTCATGCCGAAGCCGCGCTCCAGCGGTTCGGCGACAGCGGTGGCGGTACGCTGCGGATCGGCACCCGGCTCGATGTTGAGCTTGTTGGGCTTGATCAGTTCCTGCCAGTTTTTCTGAATCACGAGCGTGACCTCATGCTAGGAACGAAAGAATTGCGTCTCGGGAACGGGCACGCCGCCGAACCTCCCTTGCCGGGAGGTCGGCGGCCGCGCCGATCCCAATAAAAACCCGATCAGACGCGGCGACGCTTGCGCGGCCGGCACCCGTTATGCGGGATCGGCGTGACATCGCGGATCGAGGTGATCGAGAACCCGACCGCCTGCAGCGCCCGCAGCGCCGACTCGCGGCCGGCACCCGGCCCCTTCACTTCCACCTCGAGGGTGCGCATGCCGTGCTCCATGGCCTTGCGACCGGCGTCCTCGGCGGCCACCTGGGCGGCGTAGGGCGTCGACTTGCGCGAGCCCTTGAAGCCCTGCATGCCCGAGGACGACCACGAGATCGTGTTGCCCTGGGCGTCGGTGATGGTGATCATCGTGTTGTTGAACGTGGCGTTCACATGGGCGACGCCGGAAGTGATGTTCTTTCGCTCGCGGCGACGGGGACGCGCAGCGGCAGCGGCAGGCTTGGCCATCGGAGGTGTTCCTTACTTCGTCGCTTTCTTCTTGCCGGCGATCGGCTTCGCCGGGCCCTTGCGGGTCCGAGCGTTGGTGTGGGTGCGCTGGCCGTGGACCGGCAGCCCCCGGCGATGACGCAGGCCGCGATAGCAGCCCAGGTCCATCAGACGCTTGATACTCATCGCCACGGCGCGACGCAGATCGCCCTCGACCTGATAGTCACGGTCGATGAGCTCGCGAATGCGAAGAACCTCGTCATCGGTCAACTGATTGACCCGACGATCCGCCGGGATACCGAGCTTCTCGGTGATCTCGGCGGCTTTGGTGCGGCCGATGCCGTGAATATAGGTCAGCGCGATCAAGACGCGCTTGTTCGTGGGAATATTGACGCCAGCGATACGAGCCAAAGCTGGTTACTCCTTACAACGAGACAAAGCGGACGTCCGACTCGCGCCGAGCGCCCATGTGAACAACAAAACAGACGCCGGGCTTGACCCGGCGGCCGGGAAACCAAAGAGGCGCGATTATAGGGCGAATCGCCCCAGAGTCAACCACCTCGCCGCATTATTTGACCAAGGCGCCGTCGAGGATGCCTTCAAGGTCTTTGGTCACCTTCCCAATGTCCTGCATACCGTCGACGATCTGCAGGATGCCGTGCTTCTCATAGTAGGGCAGCAGCGGCGCCGTCTGGGCATGATAGGCCGCCAGGCGCTTGTTGACCGTCTCGGCGTTGTCGTCGGCCCGCCGGATGAACTCGGTGCCGCCGCAGGCGTCGCATGTGCCGTCCATCTTCGGCTTCTGGAACCGGTCGTGGTAGCCGGCACCGCACTTGGCGCAGGTATAGCGCCCGGTGATGCGCTCGACGATGGGGGCATCGGGAACCCGGATTTCGATGACCGAGTCCAGCTTCTTGCCCTTGCGGGTCAGCATGGCGTCCAGCGCCTCGGCCTGGGCCACGGTCCGCGGGAAGCCGTCGAAAATGACGCCCTTGCCGGTATCGGGCTGGTCCAATCGCTCGTCGATGATGCCGATGACGATGTCGTCCGACACCAGCTGGCCGGCATCCATCACCGCCTTGGCCTTACGGCCGATGTCGGAACCCGACGCCACCGCGGCGCGCAGCATGTCACCGGTCGAGAGCTGAATGATGCCGTACTTCTCCTGCAGCCGCTTGGCCTGGGTACCCTTGCCGCCGCCGGGCGGCCCCAACAAAACCAGGTTCATGCCTTGTCCCTCCCTTGGCCGCGCGGTTCACCCGCGCTTGCTTCTGAGCCGGGACTTCTTGATCAGTCCCTCGTACTGGTGAGCCAGCAGATGCGACTGGATTTGGGCGACCGTATCCATGGTCACCGTCACCACAATCAGCAGGCTTGTACCACCAAAGTAAAAAGGCACGGACCACTTGGCAATCAGCAATTCGGGCAGGACAGACAACGCAGAAAGGTAGGCCGCGCCCACTACTGTCAGGCGGGTAAGCACGTAATCGAGGTAATCGGCGGTGTTCTTGCCCGGACGAATGCCCGGGATGAAGCCGCCGTGCTTCTTCAGATTCTCCGCCGTGTCGGCGGGATTGAACACCACCGCGGTGTAAAAGAATGCGAAAAACACGATCAAGGCAAGGTACAGCGTCAGATACAGCGGCTGGCCGCGGCCCATGACGGCGGCGAAGGTCGTCAGCCACTCCGGGCCACCGGCAGCCGAGAACTGCGCCACGGTAACCGGCATCAGCAGGATCGAGCTGGCGAAGATCGGCGGAATGACACCGGAGACGTTGACCTTCAGCGGCAGGTGCGACGATTCTCCGCCATACATCTTGTTGCCGACCTGGCGCTTCGGATACTGAACGATCAGCCGGCGCTGGGCGCGCTCCATATAGACGATGAAGGCGATGACCAGAACGCTCATCACCAGCAACAGGATGATCACCAGGACCGGCAACGCGCCGGTGCGGCCCAGTTCCAGGGTATGGGACAGCGCCCCGGGCAAGCCGGCGACGATGCCCGACATGATGATCAGCGAGGTTCCCTGCCCGATGCCGCGGGCGGTGATCTGCTCACCCAGCCACATCAGGAATAGCGTGCCCCCCACCAACGACACCACGGCGGTGAAGCGGAACAGCAGCACATCGTCCATCATCACCGCCGGGCCGCGCGAACCGGTCATGCCCTCGACGCCGACGGCAATGCCGTAAGCCTGCAAGGCCGCGATCAGCACGGTGAGGTAGCGGGTATATTGGTTGATCTTCTTGCGGCCGGCCTCGCCCTCCTTCTTCACCTGCTCCAGGCTCGGCACCACGGTCGTCATCAACTGCATGATGATGGACGCCGAGATGTACGGCATGATGTTGAGCGCGAAGATGGTCATGCGCGACAGCGCGCCGCCGGCCAGCATGTCGAACATGCCCAGAACGCCGCCGCCGGTCTGCTTGAACAGGTCCGCCATCACATGCGGATCGACTCCAGGCAGCGGAATCCAGGTCCCCAGCCGGTAGACGATCAGTGCCCCCAAGGTGAACCAAATCCTCTTCTTGAGGTCGGTTGCCTTGGTGAGCACACCAAAATTGAGGTTCGCGGCGAGCTGCTCGGCAGCGGAAGCCATGCCTTACTCCGGGTCTGAAACCAACTAAAGGTCGAACGCGCCAGAAGGCACCGCGGCCTCAGGCCTCGGCGGCCGGAGCACCGGCGACCTTGATGCTGCCGCCGGCCTTCTCGACGGCAGCGACAGCCGCCTTCGACGCGCCGGTCACCGCAATGGTCACCTTGGTCTTCAGCTCGCCGCGCGCAAGCAGGCGTACCCCATCGCGCGGGTTGCCGACCAGGCCGGCGGCCTGAAGCTCGGTCACGCCGATGGGCTTGTCCGCGTCGATGCGCTTGGCCTCGATGGCCGCCTGGAGCCGGCCGAGATTGACCTCGACATACTCCTTGGCGAACGGGTTGTTGAACCCGCGCTTGGGCAGACGCCGGTAGATGGGCATCTGGCCGCCTTCGAACCCGTTGATGGCGACGCCGGTACGGGCGGTCTGGCCCTTGACGCCGCGACCAGAGGTCTTGCCCTTGCCGGAGCCGATGCCGCGGCCCAGGCGCTTGGCCTTGTAGCGGGCGCCGGGGTTATCGCGCAGGTCGTTGAGCTTGCTCATATCCTATTCCTCGATGCGCACAAGGTGCTTGACCTTGTTGATCATGCCGCGCACCGCCGGAGTATCCTCCAGCTGGCGGGTCCGGTGCAGCTTGTTCAGGCCCAGCCCCACCAGGGTGGCGCGCTGGTCCTGAGTGCGCCCGATGGGGCTGCCGGTCTGGGTGACGGTGACGGAAGCCTTGGCGGGGGCCTTGTTCTTGGCGACCATGGTCAGTCCCTCCTCAGGCGACGGCGGCGGCGGCGGCCGCTGCCCCGTCACGGCGGCCGATGATATCGGCCACCTTCTTGCCGCGCTTGGCGGCGACGGAACGCGGGCTGGCCATGTTGACCAGGGCGTCGAAGGTCGCCTTGATCATGTTGTGCGGATTGGAGGTGCCCAGGCATTTGGCCACCACGTCCTGCACGCCCATGGTCTCGAACACGGCGCGCATCGGGCCGCCGGCGATGATGCCGGTACCGGCCGGGGCGGCGCGGAGCACCACGCGCCCGGCGCCGAAGCGGCCGAAACAGTCGTGGTGCAGCGTGCGGCCCTCGCGCAGGGCGATCTTGATCATGTTGCGCTTGGCCTGCTCGGTGGCCTTGCGGATGGCCTCGGGGACCTCGCGCGCCTTGCCGGAGCCGTAGCCGACGCGGCCCTTGGCATCCCCCACCACCACCAGGGCGGCGAAGGCAAAGCGACGGCCACCCTTCACCACCTTGGCGACGCGATTGATGTGGACCAGCTTGTCTACGAATTCACTCTCCTCACGATCGCGCGGAGCGTCGGAACGCCCGCGGGGCGCGCGGTCGCCGCGCTCGCCGCGGTTGCCGCGCTCGGGACGATCAGAGGAACTGGGAGTACGTGCCATGCTTGCGTTTCCCTTAGAAAGACAGGCCGCCTTCGCGGGCCGCATCAGCCAGCGCCTTGACGCGGCCGTGATAGATGTAGCCACCGCGGTCGAACACCACCTCGGTGATGCCGGCAGCCTTGGCCCGCTCGGCGATCAGCTTGCCCACCGCGATCGCGGCGGCGATGTCGGCGCCGGTCTTGGCCCCGGCCTTCAGCTCCTTGTCGAGCGTGGAGGCGGCGGCCAAGGTCTGGCCCTTGGCATCGTCGATCACCTGGACGTAGATATGCTTGCCCGAGCGGAAGACCGACAGCCGGAGACGGCCACCGCTCTTCTTGGCGATGCTCGAACGGGTGCGCCGCTTGCGGCGCGCGAAAAGCTTCTTCGGCGTCATCATGGCGCTGCCCCTTACTTTTTCTTACCTTCCTTACGAAGGATGGTCTCGGTGTTGTACTTGATACCCTTGCCCTTGTAGGGCTCGGGACCGCGATAGGACCGGATCTCGGCGGCGATCTGGCCGACGCGCTGCTTGTCGCGCCCGGTGATCGTGATCGAGGTCGGCTTGTCACACTTGATGGCGACATCGTCCGGAACCGGATAGATGACGTCGTGCGAATAGCCGAGAGCCAACTTCAGGGTCTTGCCATCGACCGCGGCGCGATAACCGACGCCGTTGATGTCGAGGTTGACGGTGAAGCCGTCGGAGACGCCCTTGACCATGTTGCCGAGGAGCGCCCGGGTGGTGCCCCACATCATGCGGGCGCGCTTGGTCTCGCCCTTGGGCCTGACCCACAGCTTATCACCCTCGAGGGACGCGTCCACGTCATCCACCAGAGACAAGCTCGATTGACCGAGCTTGCCGCTCACGGTGACGTCGCGCCCCGCGATCTGGACGGTGACTCCCGACGGCACCGGCACGGGATATTTGCCGACTCGCGACATTGGGGAGTTCCTCCTTAGAACACGTGGCAGAGAACTTCGCCGCCCACATTCTGGGCGCGAGCCTCGGCATCAGACATGACGCCGCGCGGGGTCGACAGGATGGCGATGCCAAGCCCGTTGGCCACGCGGTCCAGGTCGGAGATCTTCGAGTACACCCGGCGCCCGGGCTTGGACACGCGGCTGATCTCTTTGATGACCGGCTGGCCTTCATGGTACTTGAGCTCAATTGCGAGCTCGGCAATGCCGGGGCGGACATCGGTGCGGGAATAACCGCGGATGTAGCCCTCGCGCTTCAGAACGTCCAGCACATTGGTGCGGAGGTTCGAGGCGGGCGACTTGATGGACGACTTGTTCGCACGCTGTCCATTACGGATGCGGGTGAGCATATCGCCGAGCGGATCGGTCATAGCCATTGCTGCATGCCCTCCCTTACCAGCTCGACTTGACCATGCCGGGGATCTGGCCGTTGGAGGCCAGCTCGCGCAGCTTGTTGCGGCACAGCTTGAACTTGCGATAGTTACCGCGCGAACGCCCGGTCACCTCGCAGCGCAGCCGTACCCGCACCTTGGCGGAATTCCGCGGCACTTCGGCCAGCTTCAAGGATGCCTCGAAGCGCTCCTCAGGGGTCGCGGTGCGATCGTTGGCGATCGCCTTCAGCCGGGCGCGGCGGTTGGCGAACCGCGTGGCCATCTTCTCGCGCTTCTTGTTGCGCTCGACGGAGCTGATTTTTGCCATTGCGTGAAAACTCCTTTACGCCGCGAACGGCAGGTCGAAGCCCTTGAGAAGCGCCTTGGCTTCCTCGTCGGTCTTCGCCGTCGTGACGAAAATGATGTCCATGCCCCGGACGGTCTCAACCTTGTCGTAGTTGATCTCGGGGAAAATGAGCTGCTCCTTCAGGCCGAGCGAGTAGTTGCCGCGGCCGTCGAAGCTTTTGCCGGGAACGCCGCGGAAATCGCGGACGCGCGGCAGGGCGATGTTGATCAGCCTGTCGAGAAACTCGTACATGCGGTCGGCGCGCAACGTCACCTTGCAGCCGACAACCTGGTTTTCACGCAGCTTGAAGGCGGCAATGGACTTCTTGGCGCGCGTCACCACCGGCTTCTGCCCGCTGATGGCGGTCAGCTCGGCCAGGGCGCCCTCGATCTTCTTGGCGTCCTGGGCGGCTTCACCGACGCCCATATTGATCACGATCTTATCCAGCTTGGGAACCTGCATGGGGTTCCCATAGGCGAACTGCTCCTGCAGCGCCGGCCGGACGACCTTGGTGTAATGTTCACGCAAGCGTGCCATGGTCAGTGTCTCCCCTTACCGGTCGATGACTTCGCCGGAGCGTCGCGCAACGCGCACCTTCCGGCCGTCTTCGAGGACCTTCACGCCGATGCGGGTCGGCTTGCCGTCCTTGGGGTCGGCATGCGCCACGTTGGAGACGTGGATGGCCGCTTCCTTCTCGACGATGCCCCCCTGGGGGTTCGCCTGGCTGGGACGGGTATGGCGCTTGACCATATTGACGCCCTGCACGACGACGCGCTGCTCCTTGGGGCTGGCGGAGAGAATCTCGCCGCTCTTGCCCTTGTCCTTACCGGCGAGCACGACGACGCGATCGCCCTTCTTCACATGCAACGAGGCCATTACAGCACCTCCGGAGCCAGCGAGATGATCTTCATGAACTTCTTTCCGCGAAGCTCACGAGTCACCGGGCCAAAGATACGGGTGCCGATGGGCTCGTTCTGCTTGTTGATCAGAACGGCGGCATTGGTGTCGAAGCGAATCACGGTGCCGTCCGGGCGGCGAATCTCCTTGGCGGTGCGAACGATGACGGCGCGATGCACGTCACCCTTCTTCACACGACCGCGCGGGATCGCCTCCTTGATCGACACCACGATCACATCGCCGACATTGGCGATGGTGCGGTGCGATCCGCCCAGAACCTTGATGCACTGCACCCGGCGGGCACCCGAATTATCGGCGACGTCCAGGTTGGATTGCATCTGGATCATGTCGAGTCTTCCTTTCTATCCAGGTCGATATCGGCGAGCGCGGCTTACGCCGCCTCGACGATCACTTCCCAGCATTTGGTCTTCGAGATCGGACGGCACTCGCGGATGCGCACGGTGTCACCGGCCTTGAAAGAATTGTTCTCGTCGTGAGCGTGATACTTCTTCGAGCGACGGATGAACTTCTTGTAGATCGGGTGCATCACGCGCCGCTCGACGCGGACCACCACGGTCTTCTCCATCTTGTCGCTGACCACCACACCCTGAAGAATGCGCTTCGGCATTTCTTAGGCCTCCTTCTGCGCGCTTTTGACGCGCTGCCCAAGGACGGTCTTGATGGTCGCGATCTCGCGACGCACCTGGCGGACCCGGGCGGTATTCTCCAGCTGGCCGGAGGCCTTCTGGAAACGTAGGTTGAACTGCTCCTTCTTCAGCTCGAGGACCCGCTCGTTGAGCTGGTCGACGGTCTTGGAGCGGATATCGGCAGCCTTGGTCGCCATGGCTTACAACTCCCCGATGCGGCTGACGAACTTGGTCTTGATCGGCAGCTTGGCGGCGGCCAGAGCGAAGCCCTGTCGAGCAACGTCCTCCGGCACGCCGTCCACCTCGAACATGATGCGGCCCGGCTTGACGCGGCAGGTCCAGAACTCGGGCGTGCCCTTGCCGGAGCCCATGCGGACTTCGGCCGGCTTCGACGAGACCGGCAGATCCGGGAAAATGCGGATCCAGACGCGGCCCTGACGCTTCATGCAGCGGGTCAGGGCGCGACGGGCGGCCTCGATCTGACGAGCGGTGATGCGCTCCGGCTCCAGGGCCTTGAGGCCGAAAGCGCCGAAATTCAACGCGGTGCCACCACGGGCCTCGCCTTTGATCCGGCCCTTGTGGGCCTTGCGGTATTTGGTTCGCTTGGGCGAAAGCATCTCGGCGTACCTTCTTGCTTATCAGCGACGCTCGGCCGACACGGACTCGCCGGCGGCACGCTTGTCCTGGGCCATGGGATCGTGGGCGAGGATCTCGCCCTTGAACACCCACACCTTCACACCGCAGGTGCCGTAGGTGGTCTTGGCGGTGGCGACACCGTAGTCCACGTCGGCGCGCAGGGGTGCAGCGGCACGCGACCTTCGCGGTACCACTCCATGCGGGCGATTTCGGCGCCGCCGAGGCGGCCGGAGCAGTTGATGCGGATGCCCTGGGCGCCCAGACGCATGGCCGACTGAACCGAACGCTTCATGGCGCGGCGGAAGGCGACGCGGCGCTACAACTGCTGGGCGATCGACTGGGCCACCAACTGGGCGTCCAGCTCCGGCTTGCGGATTTCGACGATGTTCAGGTGAACATCGCCGCCGGTCATCTTGCTCAGCTCCTTGCGAAGCACCTCGATGTCGGCGCCCTTCTTGCCGATCACCACGCCCGGACGGGCGGTATGGATGGTGATGCGGGCCTTCTTGGCCGGCCGCTCGATGACCACGCGCGACACGCCGGCCTGGGCCAGCTTCTCGCGCAGATATTTGCGCAGCTTGAGGTCCTCGTGGAGGAGCTTGGAATAATCGCCGTCGGCGAACCAGCGGGAGTCCCAGGTGCGGTTAATGCCCAGCCGAAGACCGAGCGGATTGACTTTCTGACCCATGACTTACTCCCCGGTCGCTTCGGCGCGTTCGCGCACGATGACGGTCAGGTTGCTGAACGGCTTCTCGATGCGCCCAACCCGACCGCGGGCGCGGGCGGAGAACCGCTTCAACACCATCTGCTTGCCGACATACGCCTCGGCCACATAGAGCCGGTCGACGTCGAGCTGGTGGTTGTTCTCGGCGTTGGCGATGGCCGACATCAGCACCTTCTTGACGTCCTGGGCGATGCGCCGCTTGGAGAAGGTGAGCGCGCGGAGCGCCACCTCGGCCTTGAGGCCGCGGATGCTCTCGGCAACCAGGTTAAGCTTTTGCGGGCTGGTGCGAAGCGAGGACAGGTAAGCCTTGGCCTCGGTGTCGCTCAACACACGCTCTGCGGGTTTCTTGCCCATGGCTACTTCCTCTTCGCCTTCTTGTCGACCGCGTGCCCATAGAAGGTCCGGGTCGGCGAGAACTCGCCGAACTTGTGGCCGATCATGTTCTCGGTCACCAGCACCGGGATGAACTTGGCACCGTTGTAGACGCCGAAGGTCAGGCCGACGAACTGCGGCAGGATGGTCGAGCGACGCGACCACATCTTGATTACCTCGTTACGACCGCTCGCACGGGCCTTATCGGCCTTTTTGAGCATGAAGCCGTCGAGGAAGGGGCCTTTCCAAACGGAACGAGCCATTCTCGCCCCTCCTTACTTGCTCAGTTGACGGCGGCGCATAATCAGCCGATCCGTCTTCTTGTTGTTACGGGTCTTCTTGCCCTTGGTCGGCTTGCCCCACGGCGTGACCGGGTGGCGGCCGCCCGAGGTACGGCCTTCGCCGCCGCCATGCGGGTGGTCGATCGGGTTCATGGCCACGCCGCGAACGCTGGGCTTCTTACCCAGCCAGCGGTTGCGGCCAGCCTTGCCGATGGACACGTTCTGCTGGTCGGGGTTGGAGACCGCGCCGATGGTGGCCATGCATTCGGCCCGCACCATGCGCAACTCGCCCGAGGACAGACGGAGCTGGGCGTAGCCCTGATCCTTGCCTACCAGCTGAGCGTAAGTGCCGGCCGAGCGGGCGATCTGCCCCCCCTTGCCCACCTTCAGCTCCACATTGTGGATGATGGTGCCGACCGGGACGTTCTTGAGCTGCAGGGCGTTGCCCGGCTTGATGTCGGCCTTCTCGCCCGACACCACCACGTCGCCGGCGGCAAGCCGCTGCGGAGCGATGATGTAGCGCTTCTCGCCGTCGGCGTAGACCACCAGGGCGATGAAGGCGGAGCGGTTGGGGTCGTATTCCAGCCGTTCGACGGTGGCGGGGGCGTCGTAGCGATCCCGCTTGAAATCGATGATGCGGTAGCGGCGCTTATGCCCGCCGCCGCGCCAGCGCATGGTGATGCGACCCGAATTGTTGCGGCCGCCCTTGGAGCGCAGGCCTTCGGTCAGAGCCTTTTCGGGCTTGCCCTTCCACAACTCGGAACGATCGACGAGGACCAACTGTCGGCGGCCCGGAGTCGTCGGATTGAAAGTCTTCAATGCCATGGCGTCAGACTCCCGTCGTCACGTCGATGGAGTGGCCCTCGGCCAGGGTGACAACGGCCTTCTTGACATCGCTGCGCTGGCCGATGCGGCCGCGGAAGCGCTTGACCTTGCCCTTCTGGACGAGCGTGTTCACAGCCGAAACCTTGACGCCGAAGATGCCTTCCACGGACGCCTTGATCTCGGGCTTGCTGGCATCCAGCGGCACCCTGAAGGTGACCTGCCGGAACTCGGAGCCCATGGTCGCCTTTTCGGTGATCACGGGAGCGCGGATGATGTCGTACATCCGCTCCTTGGTCACGTTGACCTTGCTCATTTCAGGCGAGCCTCCAGGGCTTGCACCGCGTCCTTGGTAAGGACCAGGGTGTCGCGACGCAGGATGTCGTAGACGTTGGCGCCCACCTGCGGCAGCACATCGACGTGCGGCAGGTTGCGGCTGGCCAGGGCGAAATTGCCGTCCACCGCGCCGTCGATGACCAGGACCGAGCTCCAGCCCAGCTTGGCAAAGCGGGAGGCCAGGTCCTTGGTCTTCGCGGTCTCAGTCTTGGCGGTGTCGATCACGATCAGCTTGCCGTCCTTGGCCTTGGCCGAGAGCGCCACCTTGAGGGCCATCTTGCGGACCTTTTTGGGCAGGTCGTGGGCATGGCTGCGCACCACCGGGCCGAAGATCACCGCGCCGCCGCGGAACTGCGGGCTGCGCAAGCTGCCCTGGCGGGCGTTGCCCGAGCCCTTCTGCTTGAAGGGCTTCTTGGTCGTGCCCGAGATATCGGAAACGCCCTTGGTCTTGTGGTTGCCGCTCTGGCGCTTGGCCAGCTGCCAGTTGACCATCCGGTGCAGGATGTCGGTGCGGAGGTCGACGCCGAACACCTCGTCGGCCAGCTCGATCTCACCGACGGTCTGGTTGTCCAGGCTGATTACGTTCGTCTTCATGGCCGTCTTCCTTTACTCGCCGGCTTCGGCGGCAGGGGTGGCGGCGGCCTTGACGCCGGCCGGGAACGGCACGCCGTCGGGCAGCTTGCGCTTGACCGCGTCGTTGACCAGGACCCACGAACCGTCGGAACCCGGAACCGACCCCTTGACCAGGATCAGGCCGCGGTCCGCGTCGGTGGAGACCACCTTGAGGTTCTGGGTGGTGACCTGCACGTCGCCCATGTGACCGGCCATCTTCTTGCCCTTGAACACCTTGCCGGGGTCCTGGCGCTGACCGGTCGAGCCGTGCGAGCGGTGACTGACCGACACGCCGTGGCTGGCCTCGAGACCGGCGAAGTTGTGGCGCTTCATGACGCCGGCGAACCCCTTGCCGATGGTGGAGCCGGTGACGTCGACGAACTGGCCGGCGACGAAATGGGCGGCGGAGAGTTCCAGGCCGACCTCGAGAAGATTCTCGACGGTGACGCGGAACTCGACGACCTTGCGCTTGGGCTCGACCTTGGCCTTGGCGAATTGACCGCGCAGCGGCTTGCTGACGTTCTTCACCTTGGGCCGGCCGGCGCCGAGCTGAACGGCCACATAGCCGTCCTTTTCCACAGAGCGGGTCGAGACCACCTGACAGGTGTCAACCTTCAACACGGTGACGGGCACGTGGGTGCCGTCCGCGGTGAAGATCCTCGTGGGGCTATCCTCAGAGCTTGATCTCGACGTCGACGCCGGCGGCAAGGTCGAGCTTCATCAGCGCATCCACGGTCTGGGGCGTCGGATCGACGATATCCAGCAAACGCTTGTGCGTGCGAATCTCGAACTGCTCACGCGACTTCTTGTCGATGTGAGGGGAACGGTTGACGGTGAACTTCTCGATCCGGCTGGGAAGCGGGATCGGGCCGCGCACCTGGGCACCAGTCCTCTTGGCGGTGTTGACGATCTCGCGGGTGCTCTGATCGAGCACGCGGTGATCGAACGCCTTGAGGCGGATGCGGATGTTCTGGCTTTCCATTGACATGCCATCCGTTAAATCGGATCGGCGCCCCTCGTCGGAGCGCCGATCAGAGTGAATTTCGTTCGGTTCAAAGAACCTCCCGCAGTAAGCGGAAACCGCTCTTACGGAATGAGGCCGAGGCCGAGGACCGGTTTATACAGGCGGGGATGGGGTTTGGCAAGAGTTGGATTCGCCATTGGGGGCATTGACGGGGCGCCGCAGCGAGGCCTAGCATATGTTATGGCCTATGCTCACGGAGGCGGAGATGGATCGGCACGTCAGGCTCTTCAGGAACGGCCGGAATCAGGCAGTTCGCATCCCGCGCGAGTTCGAACTGCCGGGCGAGGATGCCGTCATGCGCAAGGAGGGCAACCGCCTGGTGATCGAGCCGGCGCCCCCCAAATCCCTGCTGGCGGTGCTGGCGGGACTGCGCCCCATCGATGAGGAATTCCCGCCGGTCGAAGAACTACCGCACGATGCGGTGGATTTGCGAGGGTGCGCTACCTGCTCGACACCAACATTCTCTCGGACCTGATCCGCACCCCCCAAGGCGCCATCGCCGAGCACATCGCCATCGTTGGCGAGGACCAAGTCTCCACCAGCATCATCGTCGCAGCCGAGTTGCGCTACGGCGCCGCCAAGAAGGGCTCCAGCCGCCTGTCGGCCCAGGTCGAGGCCGTACTCGGCGTGCTGGAGGTCCTGCCACTGGAGGAACCCAGTGACGCCGCCTATGGAGAACTGCGAGCGAGTCTGGAACGCGCGGGGCAACTCATCGGCCCCAACGACCTCCTCATCGCAGCCCAAGCGCTTACCCTCGTGCTAACGCTGGTGACAGACAATGAGCGCGAGTTTGCTCGGGTGGTGGGGCTGAGGGTGGAAAATTGGAAAAGGTGAATGGGTTTCACCCCCGTTGATTGACACCTTCTCGAACCAACGTAATCCCAATAATGACGCCTCTTGGCAATCTCGGGGCTATGACGGCCGCCCCGAAGATGAGGACGAAGACGATTGCGATGACGAGTAAATAATACCGGTGAACGCTCGAACTGACCCGTTCGCCGGTATTTGCGGCCAAGGCCGCGGCCAAGGGCGCGGACGCGCCCGCCCGGCGAGGGGCAAACAGGCGAGTCGCTTCGGCGGCTCGCCGGTATTAACGGCCTCTTCCCCTGGAAGCCTCTACCACGGCCATTTGCCCTTCGGGACCGCAGTCCCACGATAGTATGGATATGGCAGCCAAGTCAGCCACCGTTGCCTTTTCATCAGCACGGCCGCGCAGCCTTTCGGCCGTAATTCGACATTGTTCTTTGCGCGGAGAGGGTTTGGCCACCTTTTCGCCCTTGCCGTCTGGATTCAGCCACCTGTCGCCAGAATGGGCAGGCGCACTGGCCATGGCCAGCGCGACGACAACCAGGCTCAGGAGGGTTTTAGCGCGCATCGGATTGTCTCCGCTCGAACACCACGTCATACCGGCGAGTCAATGAATTGACTCGCCTTTGCCCTCGCCGGGCGCGCCCGTTCGGGCGCTTGGCCGCCGCCGCAGTGGCGGCTGAATACCGGCGAACATTTCTAACAAGGTCAGTTCGAGCGTTCGCCGGTATAAGACGGCGCCCGGAGGTTTCCCTCCGGGCGCCGTCGGTGACTTCAGTCGAGCAGGAGACTACTCGATGATCTTGGCAACCACGCCGGCGCCGACGGTGCGGCCGCCCTCGCGAATTGCGAAGCGCAAGCCCTGATCCATGGCGATGGGGGCGATCAGGGTGACGTGCATCTTCACGTTGTCGCCCGGCATCACCATCTCGACGCCTTCCGGCAGGTTGACCACGCCGGTGACGTCGGTGGTGCGGAAATAGAACTGCGGCCGGTAGTTGGTGAAGAACGGCGTGTGGCGGCCGCCCTCCTCCTTGTTCAGGATGTAGGCCTCGGCCTCGAACTTGGTGTGCGGCGTGATCGAGCCGGGGGCCGCCAGGACCTGGCCGCGCTCGACGTCCTCACGCTTGGTGCCACGCAGCAGCGCGCCGATGTTGTCGCCGGCCTGGCCCTGGTCGAGCAGCTTGCGGAACATCTCGACGCCGGTGCAGGTGGTCTTCACCGTCGGCCGGATGCCGACGATCTCGACCTCCTCGCCGACCTTGACCACGCCGCGCTCGACGCGGCCGGTGACCACGGTGCCGCGGCCCGAGATCGAGAACACGTCCTCGATCGGCATCAGGAACGGCTTGTCCACCGGACGCTCCGGCTGCGGGATGTAGCGGTCGACCTCGGCCATCAGCTTCAGGATCGCCTCGCGGCCGATCTCCGGCTGCTTGTCTTCCAGGGCGCACAGGGCCGAGCCCTTGACGATCGGAATGTCGTCGCCGGGGAAATCATAGGACGACAGCAGCTCGCGCACCTCGAGCTCGACCAGGTCGAGCAGCTCGGGATCGTCGACCATGTCGCACTTGTTCATGAACACCACCAG
>JACPDP010000018.1 GCA_016183945.1 Magnetospirillum sp. | reverse complement strand
GAGCCCCTTGAGGTGTTGCCGCTCGTCTTCCGTCAGCCGGACGATGTATCTCTTCTCCGACATAATCCCCTCCATCACGATCGCCTCGCGACAGAGCGAATCATTAAAACATTTCGAATTAGTTGACGCAGGCTACTAGACTGGCGGGATGATCGTTCCCGACGTGCTGGCGGATGGCCTCGCTTTGGTGTTGTGCGGCACGGCGCCCAGCCGCGCCTCGAAGGAGGCGCGCGCCTACTACGCCCATCCCGGCAACATCTTCTGGAAGACCCTGTTCGAGGTCGGTCTGACGCCGCGGCAGTTGGCGCCGCGCGAGTACGCCCAGGTGCTGCACTACGGCATCGGCCTCACCGACCTCAACAAGATCGAGTGGGGCGCCGACGCCGAGTTGAGCCCGGCCGGGTTCGATGTCGCCGGCTTCGTCGGAAAGATGCGCTGCCAACGGCCGGGCCTGATCGCTTTCGACAGCAAATTCGCCGCCTGCACCTATTTCGGCCGCCGCACCGTCGGCTATGGCCGCCAGCCGGAGACGCTGGACGGTATCCCGCTGTTCGTGGTGCCCTCCACCTCGGGGCGGGCACGGATGTATTTCGAGATCGGACCGTGGCAGGAGTTGGCGGCAGCACTGGGGCGGATTGACACGCAGGCGGAGCCTGCGGGGCAGCCCTAAAGATTCAGCATGCCGTCGATTTCGCCCTGGTCCATGGCGCGGTTGGAGCCGTGGATGATGGCGTTGGCCCAATCCATCAGCGCCTGGGCGGTGCGGGAGATGGCGCGGACGTGTTCTCCAAACACCTCGGGCTCGATGCCGGCGGCGATTTCTTCGTCCAGGCGGCTGATGCCGGTCAGCAGGACGGCATTCAGTTGTGCGAGGGTCTCCTCGAACGGCTTTTTATAGACGCTGGGAACGTGGTCATAGGCCTCGATGGCCAGTTGGCGATCCGAGAACGTGGAATCGGCAAAGTGCTCCTGGTAACTCTTGGGCTGCCACGCCTTGCAATCTTCAATCATGTCCGGCATGTCCGGCAGCATGTCGAGCAACATCACGATCTCATTGAACAGGTTGAGATAATCGGTTGCCAGCAGGCTTTGCGCGCTGATGTTG
Source organism: Magnetospirillum sp. (assembly GCA_016183945.1). Next base: position 5,307 of record JACPDP010000018.1, on the reverse strand, counting down.
GTTCCCTGAACCTTGGCGCGATACTCGGTATAAGCCGCCACTTCCTCCGGGGGAATGTCCGCGTCGTCCACCCCGTCTCCCCTTATATTCCACCGCCAACGGCGACCTTGCGCTACAGGCGCCGCAAATTCAAGAGCGCTCACGCCCTATGGTAGGGGTGCCCAGCCAGGATGGCCTGGGCTCGCCACAACTGCTCGGCCACCAGGGCGCGCACCAGCATGTGCGGCCAGGTCATGGCGCCCAGCGACAGCAGCAACTGCGCCCGCTGCCGCACCGTGTCGCCGTGCCCGTCGGCGCCGCCGATCAGGAAGGCGAGGTCGTTGGTGCCGATGTCGCGCCACTGCTCCAGCCGCCGGGCGAATGCCACCGAGCCGAGGACGCCACCGCGTTCGTCCAGGGCAACCACCACGGCGCCGACGGGCAAGGCGGCCAGCAGAAGTTCGGCCTCACGGGCCTTGCGCTCGGGGGCCGTCAGCGGCCGCTTTTCCTCCACCTCCTTGAGCGCGAGGGACGGCGACAGACGCGCGGCATACTGGCGATACAGCTCCAACTCCGGTCCGGGCCTGGCCCGGCCGACGGCGAGCAGGTGGAGACGCATCGACCGTCAGGACGCCGCCGCCTGGGGCTCCACCACCGCCCACAGCTTTTCCAGATTGTAGAAGGCGCGCACCTCGGGGCGGAAGAGGTGGACCAGGATGTCGCCGCCGTCGATCAGCACCCAGTCGCACTGCGGCACGCCCTCGGCGGTGGCGCCCTGGCCGGCATGCTTCAGCTTCTCGATCAGGTGATCGGCCATGGCTCCCACCTGGCGCGAGGAGCGGCCGGTGGCGATGACCATGTGGTCGGCGATGGAGGTTCTGCCGCGCAGGTCGATGACGGTAACCTGCTCGGCCTTGTCGTCGTCGAGCGAGGCGCACACCAGCTCGACGAGGCGCTCCGCGCTGGGCGAAGTCGGAACGGGGGATTGGATGATGTTCATTCTCCTCAAAAATGCCGTGCGGCCCGAATGGCGGTGGCCGAGGCGGGGTGCAGCCGGGTGTGCAGGAAGACCCAAGCCGGCGGCGTTCGCCCGGCCAGCCCGTGCGCCCGCCCCGAAACGATCCGGTGGCGGGCGAAGCGACGGGCCGCCTTCGCAGCCAATGCCTTATGAGAATAAGGTCCACGGGCGAGAATCGCAACCGGTGCCGCCCGGAAGATGTCGGTCCAGCGTTCCCAGCGCGACACCTGCAGCAGGTTGTCGGCCCCCATCAGCCAGACGAAGCGGGTCGACGGGAAGCGTCGCCGGAGCGCGGCCAGGGTGTCGGCGGTGTAGCGGGTGCCGAGCGCCTGCTCCATGGCGGTGGCGCGGAGGCGGCGATGGCGCCCGGCAAGGCCTCGCGCCGCAGCCAGCCGCTCGGCCAGCGGCGCCATGCCGGCCACCGGCTTGAGGGGATTCTGCGGGCTGACCAGCAGCCACACCTCGTCGAGGCCCAGCCGGGTGAGGGCAAGCTCGGCGACGTGGCGATGCCCCGCATGGGCCGGATTGAACGAGCCGCCCAGCAGGCCGACCGACCGGCGGCGGCGGTCGCCCCAGGGGTTGGGCGGGAAGTGTGTCACGGCCGATGCTTCACTGTCACAGCGTCACCCCGGCCGGCACTGTCCGTTTCCCCGCACCACGTATTTGAAGGTGCACAGCTGCTCCACCCCCACCGGGCCGCGGGCGTGCAGTTTGCCGGTGGAAATGCCGATCTCGGCGCCCATGCCGAATTCGCCGCCATCGGCGAACTGGGTCGAGGCGTTCCACAGCACGATGGCCGAGTCGCAGCCCTCCAGGAACACCTTCGCCGCCGCCGCGTCCCCGGTCAGGATGGCCTCGGTGTGGTGGCTGCCATAGGTGTTGATGTGCTCCACCGCCGCCGTGACGCCGTCGACCACCCGTACCGAGATGATGGCGTCGAGGTATTCGGTGCGCCAGTCCTCCTCCGAGGCCGGCAGCACGCGGCCGTCCGCCGCCTGCACCGCCTTGTCGCCGCGCACCTCGCAACCGGCGTCGAGCAGGGCCGCCACCAGCGGCTGCCACGGGGCCTTGGGGTGGACCAGCAGGGTCTCGGTGGCGCCGCAGACGCCGGTGCGGCGCAGCTTGGCGTTGAGCACCACCGATTTCGCCATGTCCGGATCGGCGGCGGCGTCGACATAGGTGTGGCAGATGCCTTCCAGATGCTGGAACAGCGGGATGCGGCTCTCCCCCACCACGCGGGCCACCAGCGACTTGCCGCCGCGCGGCACGATGACGTCGATGTAGTCGGACAGGCGCAGCATGGCGCCGACAACCGCCCGGTCGGGAGTATTGATCATCTGCACCGCGTCGGCGGGCAGGCCGCAATCGGCGAGACCTTGCCGGACGCAGGTGTAGATCGCCCAGGAAGAATGAAGGCTCTCCGACCCGCCCCTCAGGATGCAGGCATTGCCGGACTTGATGCAAAGACCGGCGGCGTCGGCGGTAACGTTGGGACGGCTCTCGTAGATGATGCCGATGACGCCAATTGGCACCGCGACGCGCGAGATCACCAGCCCGTTGGGCCGCGTCCATTCCGCCAGCACACGGCCGACGGGATCGGGCAGCGCGGCAACGTCTTCCAGCCCCTTCGCCATGGCCTCGACACGAACCTCGTTGAGCATCAGGCGATCGAGCATGGCCGTGGTGAGGCCCTTGGCCTCGCCGGCGGCCATGTCCTTGGCGTTCGCCGCCAGGATTGTTGCGGCGTTCTGGCGCAGGATATCGGCCGCCTTGCGCAAGGCGTTGTCTTTGTTCTCGCTTGGCGCAAGGGCCAGCTTCCGCCCCGCCTCCTTGGCACTTCGGCCGGCGTTCTCCATCAAGAGCTGGATGTCGAGCGTGCCATCCACGTCACGTTTGGAAGAACCTGTCATCGTTCGTCTCTCACGCGGTGGATCGGTTCGGCGCGGCCGCGCCAGCCCAAGGCGGCCTCGATGTCGGCGGTTTTCTTGCCCATGATGGCGCGGGCGTCCTCGGCGGCGTAGCCGGCCAGGCCGCGGCCGAGCAGGCGGCCGCCGGGGCCCCTGACCAGCACGCAGTCGCCCTTGTCGAAAGCGCCTTCGACCGCCACCACTCCGGCCGGCAGCAGGCTGCGGCCCATGGCCAGGGCACGGCAGGCGCCGTCATCGACCGAAACCGTGCCCACCGGTCGCATGGAGCCGAAGATCCACTGCTTGCGCGCCGTCCGCGGCTCGGCCGAGGGGATGAACCAGGTGGCGCGCTGCTCGCCACGCTCGATGGCGCGCAAGGGATGCAGCGACTTGCCCAAGGTGATGGCCATGCGGCAGCCGGCCGACAGACAGATCCTCGCCGCCGCCAGCTTGGTCACCATGCCGCCCGAGCCGTAGGCCGAGCCCGGATCGCCGGCCATGGCTTCGATCTCGGGGGTCAGCTCGCGCACCTCGGGGATGAAGCGGGCCGCCGGGTCGCAGCGGGGATCGCCGGTATAAAGCCCGTCGATATCGGAGAACAGCACCAGGGCGTCGGCGGCCGTCATCTGCGCCACCCGGGCGGCGAGACGGTCATTGTCGCCGAAGCGGATCTCGGCGGTGGCCACCGTGTCGTTTTCGTTGATCACCGGCACGGCGCCCAGCTTCAGCAGGGTGTCGAGGGTGCTGCGGGCATTGATGTAGCGCCGCCGATCCTCGGAATCATCCAGCGTCAGCAAGACCTGCGCCACGGTGATGCCGTGGCGGGCCAGCGCTTCCTGGTAGGCGTGGGCGAGGCGGATCTGGCCGGTGGCGGCGGCGGCCTGCTTTTCCTCCAGGCGCAGCGGCGGCTGCAGCCCGAGCTGGCGGCGGCCCACCGCCACGGCGCCAGACGACACCACGATCACCTCCTGGCCGCGCGCCCGGCAGGCGGCGAGGTCGTCGCACAGGCTGTCCAGCCACTTGCGGTGCACCTGCCCGCTGGCATCGTCCACCAGCAGCGACGAGCCGATCTTGACGATCAGGCGGCGGGCCTGGGAAAGCGCGGTCACTCGTCCTCCCCCTCTTCCTCCGCGGCGTCGTCGGTCGGGTCCCGCCACAGCCATTCGCCATTGGCGCCCATGTGGCCGTCGTCGCTGGGTTCGGCCGCCCCCTGATTGAAGCCGGGGCTGCTGCGCTTGCTTGCGCCGAAGGCCGACGAGGCCGCCAGTACCGTGGGCTCGGCCTCGCGGGCGGTCCGGATATGGCCGAACAGACGGCCGAGCACCTCCCTCAGGCCCACCTGCGACACACCCGACAGCGGCAGCACCTCGGCTCCGGTGGCCTCGCGCAGGGCGGCCAGCTTGTCGGCGATGTCCTCGGGCGTCAAGGCGTCGCACTTATTGAGCGCGACCACCTCGGGCTTCTCGTCCAGCCCGCCGCCATAGGCGATCAGTTCGTTGCGCACGATCCGGTACGCCTCGGCGACGTCCCCCTCGGTGCCGTCCACCAGATGCAGCAGCACGCGGCAGCGCTCGATGTGGCCGAGGAAGCGGTCGCCGATGCCGGCCCCCTCGTGCGCACCCTCGATCAGGCCGGGGATGTCGGCCAGGATGAATTCCTCGCCGCCGAGATAGACCACGCCCAGGTTGGGATGCAGCGTGGTGAAGGGATAGTCGGCGATCTTCGGCCGCGCCCGGGTCACCGCGGCGAGGAAGGTGGACTTGCCGGCATTGGGCAGCCCGACCAGACCGGCGTCGGCGATCAGCTTGAGGCGCAGCCAGATCCAGCCTTCCTGCCCGGGCCAGCCGTCGTCGTTGCGGCGCGGCGCCTGGTTGGTGGAGGTCTTGTAGTGGGCATTGCCGAACCCGCCGTCGCCGCCCCGCAGCAGGGTGACCCGCTGGCCGGCGATGGTGAGGTCGGCCAGCACGGTCTCCTTGTCCTCGGCCAGCACCTGGGTGCCGACCGGCACCCGCAGCACCGCGTCGCCGCCATGGCCGCCGGTCTTGTTGCGGCCTTGGCCGTGATGGCCCTTCTCGGCCCGGAAATGCTGCTGGTAACGGTAGTCGATCAGGGTGTTGAGGTTGGCGACGCATTCCAGCACGACGTCGCCGCCGCGCCCGCCGTCGCCGCCGTCGGGACCGCCGAATTCCATGTGCTTCTCGCGCCGGAAGCTGCACGCGCCGGCCCCGCCGTCACCGCTCTTGACGAAGATCTTGGCCTGGTCGAGGAATTTCATTTTTCACCACCTATAACTCCCTCCCCTGCCGCTAGGCGGGGGGAGGGCCGGGGTGGGGGCCCAAGCGAAGCGCGGGAGTTCGTCCGGCGGCACCACTCCCGCCTCGCTCACGCTCGTTGGGCCCCCAC
>JACPDP010000025.1:29348-53641 GCA_016183945.1 Magnetospirillum sp. | reverse complement strand
CCTCCAGCGGCCACGCAACTACGCCAGGGCGCTGACATCCCTGTTCACCAGGGGCATCCGGCGAATCCAGACCTGCCTTCAGCGACTATGGTCGCTGCCGCCGCTCTGGCAGGTTTGGATAAACTGATCTGTGGTGAGGTGACACTACCGACCACCCTTGCCCTTCGCCGGCGTTGGGTTTAGAAACGGCCCGGCCGCGTGCCGAAAGAGAAGGCGTCCATGTGCGATAAACACGACCATTACCACGACATCGAGCCGGTGACCGAGGCGGAGAAGGCCAGCTGGCCACCTTTCGACCGGGTGGTGAAGCTTGAAAAGGCCTATGTCGACGCGCGGGGGGCCATTCAGCCCCTGGTCGACCGCCTGATGAAGAGCGCGGTGATGATCGACTCCAAGGCCGGCACGCTGCGCGCCAACCACTATCACAAGACCGACTGGCATTATTGCTACGTCATCAGCGGCAGCATCGAATACTGGCATCGTCCCACCGGCAGCACCGAAGCGCCCGAGAAGATGATCGTCACCGCCGGTGAGATGATGTTCACGCCGCCCATGGTCGACCACGGCATGGTGTTCCTGGAGGACACCACCTTCCTGACGCTGTCGCGCAACTCGCGCGACCAGGCGGCCTACGAGGCCGACGTGGTGCGCATCGACTTCCTCTCCACCGAGGGCCTGACATCCTGGAAGCCGGAATAGGCCCATGAGCACCGTCTGCCGCCGACGCAATGACTGCCGCCTGTGCGGCGGTCGCCGGTTGACCCCGGTGCTGTCCCTGGCCGCCACGCCGCCGGCCAACGCCTTCGTGCCGGCCGAGCTGACCGGGGTGGACCAGGAGCGCTTTCCCCTCGATGTCGCCTTCTGCGAGGACTGCGGCCATGTCCAGCTGATGGACGTGGTCGATCCCCGCATCCTGTTCGAGCACTACGTCTACGTCTCCGGCACCTCGCCGCTGTTCGTGAAGCACTTCGACGATTACGCCGGCTGGATGGTCGAGCGCTTCGGCGTCGGTGCGAACGGCCTGGCGGTCGATATCGGCTCCAACGACGGCACGCTCTTGCAGGCTTTCCAGCGCCGCGGCCTGTGCGTCCAGGGCATCGACCCGGCCAAGGAAATCGCCGAAGCCGCCAGCCAGGCCGGCATCCCCACCATCAACGGCTTCTTCGGCCCCGACCTTGCGGCACGCATTCGCGCCGAACAGGGACCCGCCGCCGTCATCACCGCCAACAACGTCTTCGCCCATATCGACGACCTTGCCAGCGTCATGGAGGGTGTGCGGGCGCTGCTGGCCGAAGACGGCGTGCTGGCCTTCGAGGTGTCCTATCTGGTGGATGTGTTCCAGAACACCCTGTTCGACACCATCTACCACGAGCATCTCGACTATCACTCGGTCGGGCCGCTGATCCCCTTCCTCGCCGCCCACGGCCTCGAGCTGATCGAGGCGATTCGGGTGCCGTCGCACGGCGGCTCCATCCGCATCGTCGCCCAACCCACCGGCGGCCGCCATGCCGCAGGCCGCTCGGTGGCCGCCGCTCTGGCCGAGGAAAGGCGCCTCGGTCTCGATCAGGCCGCCACCCTGAAGGCGTTCGGCGCCCAGATCGCCGCCGTCGGAGCCGAGCTGAAGGGCGTGCTCACCGCCATGAAGGCCGCGGGCAAGCGCATCGCCGGGTTCGGCGCGCCGGCCAAGGCCACCACGCTGATGTACCATTTCGGCATCGGCCCCGATCTGGTCGACTTCATCGTCGACGACAGCCCCCTGAAGCAGGGGCTCTACAGTCCCGGCATGCACATTCCGGTCGTTCCCTCCTCGGCCATCGCCGGGAAGAAGCCGGATGCGCTGGTGGTGCTGGCGTGGAACTTTGCCCCTTCCATTATCGAGAAGAACGCTGCCTTCCGCGCTGCCGGCGGCAAGTTCATCATCCCCCTGCCCCGCGTCGAGGTGATCTGACCATGGCCGAATTCCTGCTGGCTTCCGACATTGCCGAAATCTGCCGCCGCCTCGGCGACACCGCCCACGACTTCGCCGGCAAGACCGTGCTGCTGACCGGCGGCCGCGGCTTCCTCGGCCGCTACTTCATGGAAATCTTCGCCCACCTGAACCAGAACGTGCTGGCCAAGCCCTGCCGGCTGATCGCCGCCGACAACCTGATCACGGCGGGCAAGGAAGGCGCCGAGATCCCCGAGTTCGAGCACGTCACCTTCATCCAGCACGACGTGGTCCAGCCCCTGCCGCTGGACGAGCCGGTGCACTACGTCATCCACGCCGCCGGTATCGCCAGCCCCTACTACTACCGCGCCTTCCCGCTGGAAACGCTGGAAGTGGCCATCCGCGGCACCCGCAACATGCTGGAAGTTGCCCACGCCAACAAGGCGCGTTTCACCTTCTTCAGCTCCTCCGAGATTTACGGTGACCCCGATCCCAAGCATGTGCCGACCCCGGAAAGCTACCGCGGCAACGTATCGTGCCAGGGGCCGCGCGCCTGCTACGACGAGAGCAAGCGGGTGGGCGAGACGCTCTGCCACATCTTCCACGAGACGCACGGCACCGCCACCAACACCATCCGCCCGTTCAACGTCTTCGGCCCCGGCATGCAGGAGACCGACTATCGCGTGCTGCCCAACTTCGCCAGCCGCATCAAGGCCGGCCAGCCGCTGAACGTCTACGGCTCGGGCAACCAGACCCGCACCTTCTGCTATATCACCGATGCCATGGTCGGCTTCCTGCTGGTGGTGCTGCGCGGCGTGCCGGGCGAGCCCTACAACATCGGCAATCCCAAGCCGGAAATCTCCATGGTCGACCTGGTGCACCGCATCGAGAAGGTGCTGGGCAAGAAGGTGGCGCACAACATCATCGAGTACCCCGACAGCTACCCCGCCGACGAGCCCAACCGCCGCTGCCCCGACATCCGCAAGTCCAAGCTGCAGCTGAAGTTCGAGCCCTCGGTCGAGCTCGAAGACGGCCTCAAGCGCTTCTTCGGCTGGGCAGACAAGGTCTACACGGGCGAGCAGTGAGCGGGAGCGTCCGCCTCGGACTCGTCGGCGCCGGACGCTGGGGCCGCATCTTCGTCCGCACCCTCGGCGCCGTTCCCGGCGTCGAATTGGCGGCGGTGGCCAGTTCCAACCCTGAGACCGAGGCGCTGCTGCCGGCCGGCACGGCGCTGTTCCCTCATTGGCGCGCCATGCTGGCCGCCGGAGCGCTGGACGGCGTCATCGTCGCCACGCCGCCGGCCAGCCATGCCGAAATCACCCTCGCCGCCCTTGCCGCCGGCCTGCCGGTGCTGGTGGAAAAGCCGCTGGCCATGAACGCGGCCGAGGCGGCGGCGGTGCTGGCCGCCGCGCGCCAGGCCGGCCGCATCGTCATGGTCGACCATGTCCACCTGTTCAGCCCGGCCTGGCGGCGGCTCAAATATCTGGCGGCTGGGATGGGGGCGGTGCTGGGCATCAAGGGAACCGCCGGCGACACCGGTCCCCGCCGCGCCGACGTCTCGGTGCTGTGGGACTGGGGCCCGCACGATCTCGCCCTGTGCCTCGACCTGTTGGGCAGGCCGCCCGATGCGGTCGGGGCGGAGCAGTCCGGCGAAACCCTCCGCCTCGGGCTGCGGTTCGGCACCGTGCCGGCGACCATCACCCTCGGTACCCTGCCGGTGAAGACCCGCCGCTTCGCCGTCACCTGCGAGGGCGGCCGACTCGTCTATGACGCCCTCGCCACCGAAAAGTTGACGCTGGATGGCCGCACCGTGCCGGTGGCCCCGGACCTGCCGCTCTCCGTGGCGGTGGCGGAGTTCGCCGACGCGGTGCGCCGGGGCAGCACCGACACCGCCGGGCTGGAGCTTGGCGTCGCGGTGGTCAAGATTCTCGCCGCCTGCCAAACGGAACATTAACCTTATTCTCTCACATTGTAATGTCGCCCTTGGGAGTTCGCCTGCCATGTCCTATACCGAGCAACATCTGCGCGAAACCATCGAGGTGGTGCAGAAGCTCGATGCCGGTCGCATCGAAGCCATGGCCGAGGGACTGGCGGCGGCACGCCACCGTGGCGGCCGGCTGTTCCTGCTGGGGGTCGGCGGCAGCGCCGCCAACTGTTCGCATGCGGTCAACGACTTTCGCAAGATTTGCGGCTTCGAGGCCTACGCTCCCACCGACAACGTCTCGGAGCTGACCGCGCGGGCCAATGACGAGGGCTGGGACTCCATTTTCTCCGAGTGGCTGCGCACCAGCCGCCTGTCGCCCAAGGACGCCGTCATGGTGTTCTCGGTAGGTGGCGGCGACGCCGAACGCAATGTCAGCCCCAATCTGGTCAAGGCGCTGGCCTACGCCAAGGACGTCGGCGCCAGCATCTATGGGATCGTCTCGCGCGACGGCGGCCATACCGCCCGGGTGGCCGACGTGGCGGTGCTGGTGCCGGTGGTCAATCCGGTCAACACCACGCCCCACGCCGAGGCGTTGCAAGCGGTGGTCTGGCACCTGCTGGTGTCGCATCCCCTGCTGAAAACCGCCCCCACCAAATGGGAAACGGTGCGGTAGAAAAGGACGCGAGCCATGCAAGCCCTCACCATCCGCCCCGCCGTCACCGCCCTCAAGGTCGCCATTTTCGCCGATGGTGCCGATATCGCCGGCATGCTGGAGATGTACCGGAACCCCCTGATCAAGGGGTTCACCACCAATCCCACCGCGCTGGCCATCAGCCGCTGGGGCCGCAATGTCAACGTCAAGATCCCGGTGACCAACACCAAGGGCGAGTCCACCGCCGCCATCGTGCGCCGCCTGTCCGGCCAGGGGGTCAACCTCAACGTCACCGCGCTCACCACTCTGGCGCAGGTGAAGGCGGTGGCCGCCGCGGCGGGTGGCGGCGCGCCCTGCTACATCTCGGTGTTCGCCGGGCGTATCGCCGACACCGGCGTCGACCCGCTGCCGATCATGGCCGAGGCGGTGCGAGTCCTCGCCGCGGCCGGCGCCAACCTGCACCTGATCTGGGCCAGCCCGCGCGAACTGTTCAATATTTTCCAGGCCGACGCCATCGGCTGCCAGGTGATCACCGTCACCAACGACATCCTGAAGAAGCTGCCGCTGGTCGGTCGCGACCTCGACGACTACTCGCTGGATACGGTCAGGATGTTCTACACCGACGCCACCGCGTCGGGGTTCACCGTCCCCTAGCATGTGCGGCATCGCCGGCAGCACCGGGGCGTCCGCCGATCTTCTGGCGGACATGGCCACCCGCCTCGCCCATCGCGGCCCCGATGGCCGCGGCTTGTGGAGCGATCCGGAGGGTGGCTGCGGGCTGGTCCACACCAGGCTGGCGGTCATCGACCTGTCGGCCGGCGGCGCCCAGCCGATGGAGAGCCCGTGCGGCCGCTTCGTGCTGGCCTTCAACGGGGAAATCTACAATTACCGCGACCTGAGGGCCGAGCTGGAGGCGGTCGGCGAGACCTTCCGTTCGACCTCCGACACCGAGGTGCTGCTGCGCCTGCTGGCGCGTGACGGGCTGGCGGCGTTGGGGCACCTGACCGGCATGTTCGCCTTCGCCCTGTGGGACCGCGCGCAACGGCGCCTGACCCTGGTGCGCGACCGGCTGGGGGTGAAGCCGCTGGTCTACGCCCCGCTTCCCGGCGGCGGCCTGGCCTTCGCCTCGGAGATCGACGCCCTGCGCGCCCATCCCGGCATCGATCTCACACCCGACCGCCAGGCCTTATCCGAGTATCTCGCCTGCCTCTATGTGCCGGCACCACGCACCCTGCACAGCGGCATCCGTAAGCTGGAGCCGGGCTGCTGGTTGACCTGGCAGGGCGGTGCGGTGGCGACCGGCCGCTGGTGGCGTCCCGCCTATACCGGCGACCGCGCTCCCAGCCTCGACGAGGCGGTAGAGGATCTGATGCCGCTGCTGCGTCGGGCGGTGGCCGCCCGGCTGGCGGCCGATGTGGAGGTGGGCTGCTTCCTGTCGGGCGGCATCGACAGCTCGGTGATCGCCGCCCTGATGGCGGAGCAACGCCGCACTGAGGGGGCACCGCCACCGCGCACCTTCACCATGACCTTCGACGAGCCGGCCTATGACGGGCGCTGTGCGGCGGCGACGGTGGCGGCCCATATCGGCTCGTCCCACACGGAACTGCCGGCCCGGCCCGAGGCGGCGCGCCTGCTCGACGACATGGTGCGCCATTTCGGCGAGCCGTTCGGCAACCCCACCGCCCTGCTGATCCGCGACCTCTCCGCCAAGGCCCGCCAGCACGTCACCGTCGCCCTGGTAGGCGACGCCGGCGACGAGGTGTTCGGCGGCTATCCCCGCTACCAGGGCGGGCTGCTGGCCGAACGCTATGCCCGGCTGGTTCCCCGCCCGCTGCGAAATACCGCCGCCGCCGCCGCCCGGCTGATCCCCGAAAGCAGCAGCGGCCGCCACGGCTTGCGCCGCGCCCGCGAATTCCTGGCCGCCGGCAGCCTCGCCGCACCGGAACGCTATGCCGCCTGGGTCGAATACTTCGATCCCGCCGAACGCGCCGCGCTGCTCGACCTGGCGGAGCCGCCGCCCCGGCCCATCGCCGAGCTTTATCGCCGGGCGCCCTCGCCGCAGCCGCTCGACGCCATGCAGCAGACCGATCTCGAGTCCTTCCTGCCCGGCAACCTGCTGGCCTATGGCGACGCCATGAGCATGGCGGTGGCGCTGGAGCTGCGCCTGCCCCTGCTGGATCACCGGCTGGTGGAGGCGGTAGGAAGATTGTCGCCGGCCTTGCGCTTCGCCCAGGGAAAGAAGACCCTGCTGAAGGCAGCGGCGCGGCGGCTGCTGCCGGCCGCCATCGTCGACCGTCCCAAGCTGGGCTTCAATCCGCCCATGGGGGTGTGGCTCAAGGGCGAGCTGAAGGGGTTGATCGCCGAACGCCTCACCAAGCCCCGGCTGGCACGGCTGGGGCTGGAGTGGGCGCCGGTGGCCCGACTGCTGGCCGAACAGGCCGGCGGGCGGCGGGATCATTCGCTCAAGATTTGGGCACTGTTGGTGCTCGACGCCTGGCAGCGCGGACAGGGACGATAGGATGACGGTGGACGAGCAGGGGTGGGACGGGGCCCTGGCGGCGTGGGCCTTGACGGTGGCGGCGGCCTTGCTGCCGGTGACCGCCGTCGTCGCCCCGCTCGGCGTGGCACCGCTGGGTGCCGCCGTCGGCGCGGCCACCCTTCCCCTGGTGATCCGCAGGGGCGGCTGGCGCCGCATCGACTGGCCGCTGGTGGCCGGGCCGCTGCTGTTGTGCCTGTGGGCGATGATCAGTTCGGCCTGGGCGTTGGACCCGGCCCAGGCGATGAAGGGGTCCGCCAAACTGGCGGCGACGGCGCTGCTGGGGGCCTCGACGGTGGCGGCGACCCTGTTCCTCACCCGCGGCCAGCGGCGGCGCACCGGCCTTATTCTGGCCATCTCCACCCTTGCCATGATCGTGATGCTGACGGTGGACTACACCACCGATCTCAGGGTCACCTACGCCATCCTCGCCCTCAAGGGCCACACCATGGTCGGGCTGAAGAGCCACCTCAACCGGGGGGCCACCGTGGTGGCGATCCTCACCTGGCCGGTCGCCCTGCTGCTGCTCAACCGGTTTCGTGCCCTGCCCACCGCCATTCTGGTGGCGACGGTGCTGGCGCTGTTGATGCTGAGCGACAGCAGCTCCACCCGTCTGGCGGTGCTGGCCGCCGCGGCCATGGCCGGCGCCGTCGCCCTGGCGCCTCGCCTCGCCTTGCGCGGCCTGGCGGCGGTGGTGGTGGCGGCGGCGGTGATGCTGCCGCTGGCCATGCTGAAGGTGCCGCCGCCGGCCTATACCCTGCAGAACTGGACCTGGGTGCCCAATTCCGCCCATCACCGCCTGACCATTTGGAGCTTCACCGCCCAGCGCATCGCCGAGCATCCCCTGCGCGGCTGGGGCATGGACGCCTCGCGCGACATGCCGGGCGCCGAGGACGAGATCACGGTGCAGCGGGTGGCCCCCGACGGAACCGTGCTGTTCTCGCTGATCGAGTCCATGCTGCCGCTGCATCCCCACAACGCGGTGATGCAAGTCTGGCTGGAATTGGGTCTGCCCGGAATGACCGCTCTGGTCGCCTTCGTGCTGGTGCTGCTGCGCCGCATCGAACGCCTGCCGGATCGCTGGTCGCAGGGCGCGGCGGCAGCCGTGGTGGCCGGTACCTTCTGTGTCTCGGTGGTGTCCTACGGCTTCTGGCAGAGCTGGTGGCAGTCCTCGCTGTGGCTGACCGCCGCCTGCCTGATGCTGGCGCTCCGCAAGCCACCCGAACCAGTCCGGAGCGCGGGCGTCCCGCCCGCCTAAAGCCTGTCCGCCAACACGGCGGCGATGCGCGGCGCCGAGTGGCCGTCCCACAAATCGGGGATGCGCCCGGCCTTGCCGCCGGTGGCGAGGGTGTCGCGGAACGTCGCCAGCACCCTGGCCGGATCGGTGCCCACCAGGGTGTTGGTGCCGTCGGTGACGGTGATCGGGCGCTCGGTGTTGTCGCGCACCGTCAGGCAGGGCACCCCCAGCGCCGTGGTCTCTTCCTGGATGCCGCCCGAATCGGTGACCACCAGGCGGGCCGAGCGCATGAGTCCCAGCATCTCCAGATAGCCGGCGGGGGGAAGCAGGGCGATGTTGGGGCCGGCCAGACGATCGGCCAGCCCGGCCGCCGCGATGCGGGCGCGGGTGCGGGGATGCATGGGGAACGCCACCGGCGCCTCGGCCGCCATCTCCGCCAGGCAGCCCACCAGCCCGGCCAAGGCCACGGGATCATCCACATTGGACGGCCGATGCAGCGTTACCAGGGTGTAGCCGCTCGAAAAAGCCGCCCCGTGCGCCGCCAGCGTCGCGGCGGCGGGCACCGCGCGGCCGAGATTGGCCACCAGGGTGTCGATCATGACGTTGCCGACCAGGAACACCCGGGCGGGGTCGACGCCTTCCCGGACCAGATTGGCCAGCGCGCCGGCCTCGGTGGTGAAGAGGAGATTGGAGATCTGGTCGGTCAGCACCCGGTTGATCTCTTCCGGCATGGTGCGGTCGAAGCTGCGCAGGCCGGCCTCGACATGCACCACGGTGATGCCCGTCTTGGCCGCCACCAGGGCGCAGGCGATGGTGGAGTTGACGTCGCCCACCACCAGCACCGCCGTCGGCGCCAGTTCGTCCAGCACCGGCTCGAAGCGGCGCATGATCTCGGCGGTCTGCACCGCGTGGCTGCCGGAGCCGACCTCAAGGTTGACGTCGGGCTGCGGCAGACCGAGCTCGGCGAAGAAGCGGTCGTTCATCGCCACGTCGTAGTGCTGGCCGGTATGGACCAGGGGCGCCGCCAGACCGCAGGCCGCGAGGGCGGGAATCAGCGGCCCCACCTTCATGAAATTGGGCCGCGCCCCCACCACGCAGAGCACCGAGCGGGGCGCCATGGTCAGAAGGTCCGCTCGGGGACCAGCGCCACCGGCATGCGGGCCAGACGGATGTACTGGGCCAGCACATGCATCAGCGACTGGTGCAGGTCCTCGACCACGCCGTAATTATCGGCGCCCACATGCAGATTGACGTCGGCCAGGGCGGCACTGCGCCCACCGCTGAAGCCGGTCATGGCGATGGTGGTCATGCCGTTGGCCTTGGCCCAGGCGATGGCCCGCACCACGTTCTCCGAGTTCCCCGACGAGCTGATGGTCACCAGCACGTCGCCCGGCCGCGCCAGCAGCCTGAGCTGGTGGGCGAAGACCTCGGCGTAGTCGACGTCGTTGGCGATGGCGGTGAGGATCTCCACCGTGGCCGACAGGCTGTGCACCCGCGGCCGCAATCCGGTATCGGCCGAGACGCCGCGGGCGTGGTCGCACACCAGATGATTCGAGATGGCCGCCGAACCGCCATTGCCGCAGGCGAAGACGTGGGCATCGCGGCCGATGGCCTCGCCCAGCAGCCGTTGCGCCGCATCCAAGGCGTCGCGCGAGACCGAGGCGGCGGCGGCGGCCAGGTGTCCGGCATAGGCGTCGAAGAAGCCGGCAATGGAGTCGTAGGGGCGGTCGGGAAAGCTCATGGCCACGTTGTTACCAATATTTTCAGCCGGTCGCAAATTCAGTGTGCACGCGACGGGCCCAGCCGCGCAAATTGGCCTCGCCCAGCCATTCCGCGACTGGAACGAAGAAGCCGGTCTTGGGCTTGTCCATCACCGCCCCGGGCAGCGGCGGGCGGGCGGCGGCGGCCATGTGGCGCTTGCCGGGCGGGTTGGCGCCGACGATCAATGGGAGGACGGCGCGGAACAGGCCGATATCCACCAGGGGAGTGCGGATTTCCAGCGAATGCGCCATGCCGGCCCAGTCGGAATCGCGCAGCAACTGATTGCGCATATAGAACGCCGTCTCCAGCGCCGTCACCTTGAGCCGGTCGGAGGCGATGCCGTCCACCGCCGCGGCCAGGGTCGGCGGCGTCTTCAGTTGCCGCCAGCCCTCGCGGGCCATGTCGGGATCGAGCACCCGGCCGAGCTCCCAGGGCATGAACATGCCCCGCCTGAGCAGATAGGCGCCGCCGAAGCTGCCGCCCCATTCCAGCAGCCCGGCCGTCTTGGGCGAGGCAACGCGGCCGATCCACGGCGCCGTGGCCACCCGCACCAGCTTGCCCAGGCCCGGCAGCAGCCGCAGCGGCGCCAGGGCATGGGCCAGCTTGGGGATCTGCCGAAAATCCACGTAGCCGGCGAACAGCTCATCGCCGCCCAGGCCGGACAGCGCCACCTTGAGCCCTTGCTGGCGAGCGGCGCGGGCGACGAACCAAGTGTTGACGCCGTCCACCGAGGGCTGGTCCATGTCGTCGAGAATCTGTGCCCGGGCCTCGACGAAATCGGCCGCCGTCACCCGCACGGTCGCATGCCGCGTGCCGTAGGCCGCCGCCACCGCCTCGGCCAGCGGCACCTCGTCCTTGGCGGTGCCGCCGAATTCGGCGAAGCCCAGCGTCACGGTGCGCGGCGGCTGTTCGGACAGTTCCGCCGCCAAGGCCGCCAGCAGGGTGGAATCCAGCCCCGACGACAGGAACACCCCCACCGGCACATCGGCCACCAGATGGTGCCGCATACTGTCGAGCAGGGCCTCGCGCAGGTCCGTTACGGGTTCGGAACAGACCGTCAGCTCGTGGCGCAGGTCGAAGAAACGGCCCTCGGCGCGCTCGCCCCCCGCTCCCGCCCACAGCCACGAGCCGGCGGGCAGGGCGCGGATGGCGCGATAGAGGGTGTGCGGCTCGGGCACATGGCCCCACAGGAAAAATCCCGCATGGCCGGCCGGGTCGGGTGCGGTGTCCACCGCGCTGCCGGCCAGCAGCGCCTTGACCTGCGAGGCGGCGCGCAGGGTCTTGCCATCGTCGGCGACATAGAGCGGCTTGATGCCGAACGGATCGCGGGCCAGCAGCAGGCCGCCCCGGTCCGCATCCCACAGGGCAAACGCGAACATGCCGCGCAGCCGGCCGAGGCAGGCGCGGCCATGGCGGCGGTAGAGTTCGAGCACCACCTCGGTGTCGGTGTGGGAGCGGAAGGCCACCCCCGCCGCCTCCAGCTCGGCCCGCAAGGCTTGGTAGTTATAGATTTCGCCGTTGAAGACGATGCGCAGGCGGCCGCAGGCGCTGGCCAGCGGCTGGCTGCCGGCATCGGACAGGTCGATGATGGAGAGGCGGCGGTGCGCCAGCCCGACGCGGCCGTCCTCGGCCAGCCACAGCCCGGCGCCGTCCGGCCCGCGCGCCGTCATGCGGTCACGGATGCGCACCAGCTCGGCGGCATCGACGGGCCGGGCGGCGGTGGCGGCGGCGAGAATGGCGGCCAGGCCGCACATGTGACTTTCCCCTGGACGAGAGTTGACCGTATATAGCCGTTGGGGAGGCGGTTGGGCTAGGCGGGATTCCATGAAGCAAGTCATCCAGAGCGCGAAAACGGGCAAGCTGGCCCTTAAAGAAGTGCCGGAACCGCGCGCCAAGGGCGGCTCGCTGCTGGTGGCGACGCGGGCCTCGCTGATCTCGGCCGGCACCGAGCGCATGGTCATCGACTTCGCCAAGAAGAGCCTGGCCGGCAAGGCCAAGGAGCGCCCCGATCTGGTGCGCAAGGTGCTCGATAAGGCCCGCCGCGACGGCCTGGTGTCCACCTTCAAGGCGGTGATGGCCCGTCTCGACGAGCCGCTGCCCTTGGGCTATTCCGCCGCCGGCGAGGTGGTGGCGGTGGGAAGCGGGCTGGAGGGCGCCTTCCATGTCGGCCAGCGCGTCGCCATGGCCGGGGCCGGGCTGGCCAACCACGCCGAGCTGAACGTGGTGCCGCGCAACCTGGCCGCCGCCATTCCCGACGGCGTGCCCGACGAGCAGGCCTGCTTCGGCACCCTGGCCGCCATCGCCATGGCCGGCGTGCGCAACCTGGCGCCGCAGTTGGGCGACACCGTCGCGGTGCTGGGGGTCGGGCTGGTGGGCCAGTTGGCCGCCCAACTGCTGACCCTGTCGGGCGCCCGCGTCATCGCCGTCGACGTCAACCCCACCCGCCTCGATCTCGCCCGCCGCACCGGCGCCGAACTGACCTGGAAACTGGGCGAGCCCGGCCTGCCCGAGGCGGTGGCGGCGCTGACCGGCGGCCTGGGCTGCGACGGCATCCTGATCGCCGCCGCCACCGAGTCGTCGGAGCCCCTGGAGCTGGCCGCCGAGCTGGCGCGCGACCGCGCCGCCGTGGTCATGGTGGGCAAGACCGGCACCGAATTCCCCTACGCCGCCTTCATGAAGAAGGAACTGCGGCTGATGGTGTCGCGCTCCTACGGCCCGGGACGCTACGACGACGACTTCGAGGGCCGCGGCGTCAAGTATCCCGCCGGCTGGGTGCGCTGGACCGAGGCCGAGAATCTCAGGGAATGCGTCCGCCTGATGGACCCGGCCCTGCGGCAGCGGCTCGACGTCGGCGCCCTGATCACCCACCGCTTCGCCTTCGACGACGCCGAGGCCGCCTATGGCCTGGTGACCGGCGGCGAGCCCTGCCTCGGCGTGGTGCTGCGTTACGAAGGCGCAACGAAGCCGGCCCGCACCGTGCTGCCCCAGGCGCGGCCGGTCGCCGGCCGCTGCGTGCTGGGCGTGGTGGGGGCGGGGGCCTTCGCCCGCACCGTGCTGCTGCCGGAACTCAAACGCCTGCCCGCCGTCGCGCTGCGCACCATCTGCACCACCCGCGGCCAGACCGCCGAGCACGCCCAGGGCGCCTTCGGCTTCGCCCACTGCACCACCGATCTCGGCGAGCTGCTGGCCGATCCCGCCATCAACGCCGTGCTGGTGGCCACCCGCCATTCCAACCACGCCGAGCTCACCGCCCGCGCCCTGGCCGCCGGCAAGTCGGTGATCGTCGAGAAGCCGCTGGCGCTCGACCGCGCCCAGCTCACCCAGGTGATCGAGGCCCGCAGCGGCTCGGCCGGCTTCTTCCTGGTGGGCTTCAACCGGCGCTTCGCCCCCATGACGGTCAAGGCCAAGGGCCTGCTCGCCCGCCATGCCGGGCCGAAGATGCTGCTGCTGCGGGTCAACGCCGGGGCGCTGCCGGCCGAGAGCTGGGTCAATGCCGCCGAAGAGGGCGGCGGCCGCATCCTCGGCGAGGTCTGCCACTTCGTCGACCTCGCCCGCACCCTGGCGGGCAGCGCCATCACCGCGGTCCAGGCCGACGCCGCCCGCGCCACCCATGGCGGCTGCGACGATCTCACCGTGACGCTGTCCTTCGCCGACGGCGGATTGGCCACCATCGTCTACACCGCCCTGGGCGACTCGTCGCATTCGAAGGAGCGCTTCGAGTGTTTCGCTGGCGGAACGGTGGTCGGCATCGACAACTTCCTCAGCCTCTCGGTCACCGAGGGCGGCCGCACCCGGGTCGAGAACGCCAAGCTGGGCCAGGACAAGGGCCACCGCGCCGAGTTGGAGGCGTTCGTCGCCGCGGTGGCGGCGGGCGGCCCGGCGCCGGTGGACGAGGCCGAACTGGTGGAAACCTCGCTGGCCACCATCGCCGTGCTGGAGTCGCTGCGCGAGGGACGGCGGGTGGTGCTGTGAGCCGGCCATGATCGCCGCCGGCGCCGCCGCCATCGCCTTCCTCGGCACCGCCATCGGCATGCGGCCGCTGCTGGCGTGGCTGAACCGCCATGATATCCTCGACCATCCCAACGAACGCTCCAGCCACCAGCGGCCCACCCCGCGCGGCGGCGGCTTGGCGCTGACACCGGCGCTGCTGCTGGCCTGGGCCTTCCTCGCCACCATGCCGGGGCCGCTGGCCGGCTGGATCTGGGTGATGGTGGCCGGCGGCCTGGTGCTGCTGACGGCGTCATGGGCCGACGACCGCCACACCCTGCCGCCGGCGCCGCGCCTGCTGGCCCATGCCGCGATGGCGGGCGGCGCGCTGGTGATGCTGCCCGAGGGGGTGACGGTATTCCAGGGTGCCCTGCCGCTGTGGGCCGATCGCCTGCTGGCCGGGCTGGGCTGGGTGTGGTTCATCAACCTGTTCAACTTCATGGACGGCATCGACGGCATCAGCGGCGTCGAAACCGCCAGCATCGGGGCCGGCGCCGCCGCCGTGGTCCTGGTGGGGGGCGCCGCCGTTGCGACGCTGCCGCTGGCCCTGGCCTGCACCGCCGCCGCCCTCGGCTTCCTGGTGTGGAACTGGCACCCGGCGCGCATCTTCCTGGGCGATTCGGGCAGCGTGCCGCTGGGCTTCCTGCTGGGCGGCCTGCTGATCCAGCTGGCGGCTGCCGGCGAGCTGGCCGCCGCGCTGATCCTGCCCGCCTATTACCTGGCCGACGCGACCATTACCATTGTGTGGCGGCTCAAGGACGGCGAGACGGTGTGGCAGGCCCATCGCCGCCACTTCTACCAGCGCGCCGTCCAGGGGGGGCGGCGTCATGATCAGGTTGCACTGGCGGTGCTGGTCGCCAATCTGCTGCTGATCGGCGCGGCAATGTTGTCGGTAACGCAGGCCACGGCTGGCCTCGCGGCGGCGGCGCTGATCGTCGCCGGCCTGCTGACCCTGCTGCAGCGCTGGTCGAGGGGGGACAAGGCATGAAGATACTGGTCACCGGAGCGAGTGGGTTCATCGGCGCCGCCGCCAGCCATGCGCTGGCCGCCGCCGGACATCAGGTGGTGGCGGCGGTGCGCCGCGAGGTGGCCCTGCCCGCCGCCGTCTGCCCGGTGCGGGTGGCCGAGCTGGGGCCGCACACCGACTGGACCGAGGCGCTGGACGGCGTGGAGGCGGTGGTCCATCTCGCCGCCCGCGCCCATGTCATGGACGAAACCGAGGCCGACCCCGCCGCGGTGTTCCGGCGCGTCAACCGCGACGGCACCGTGCGACTGGCCGATGAAGCGGTGGCCGCCGGGGTGCGCCGGCTGGTGTTCGTCAGCTCGATCAAGGTCAACGGCGAGGCCACCCTGCCCGGCCGCCCGTTCCGCGCCGACGACGTCCCGGCGCCCAAGGATCCCTATGGCGTCGCCAAGGCCGAGGCGGAGGCCGCCCTCGCCGCCATCGCCGCCCGCACCGGCCTGGAGCTGGTGGTGGTGCGGCCGCCGCTGGTGCACGGCCCCGGCGCCAAGGGCAACCTCGCCGTGTTGACCAAGGCGGTGATCCGCGGCATTCCGCTGCCGCTGGGGCTGGTGGACAACCGCCGCAGCCTGGTCGGCCTGAGCAATCTGGCCGACCTGCTGCGGGCCTGCATCGAGCACCCGGCGGCGCCCGGCCGCACTTTCCTGGTGCGCGACGGCGAAGACGTTTCGACACCGGACCTGATCCGCCGCATCGCCCGCGCCATGGGCCGCCCGGCCCGCCTGCTGCCGGTGCCGCCCGCCCTGCTGAGGCTGGCGGGAACGCTGACCGGCAAGACGGCCGCGGTGACGCGCCTGCTGGGCTCGCTGCAGGTCGACGACGGGCCGACCCGAACCACCTTGAGCTGGAGCCCGCCGGTCAGCCTCGACCATGGGCTGGCGGAGATGGCAGCTTCGCTTGACAGGGGCCGGGGCGTCATCTACCCACCATGACAGCGCGGGCGAAGGCGGTTGACATGTATTCCTTGACGGGCAAGCGGGTGTGGGTGGCGGGCCATCGCGGCATGGCCGGCGCCGCCATTATCCGCCGCCTGGCCCGCGAAGGCTGCCACATCCTCACCGCCAGCCACGCCGAGCTGGACCTCAGCCGCCAGGCCGAGGTCGAGGCCTGGATGGCGGCCGAGCGGCCCCAGGCGGTGTTCGTCGCCGCCGCCACCGTGGGCGGCATCCTGGCCAATTCGACCCGCCCGGCCGAATTCCTCTATGACAATCTGGCCATCGCGGCCAACGTCATTCATTCCGCCTGGAAAACGGGCGTTGAAAAGCTGCTGTTCCTCGGCTCGTCCTGCATCTATCCCCGCCTGGCGCCGCAGCCGGTGAGCGAGGATCAGTTGCTGACCGGCCCGCTGGAGCCCACCAACGAGTGGTACGCGGTGGCCAAGATCGCCGGCATCAAGCTGTGCCAGGCCTATCGCCGCCAGTACGGCTGCGACTTCATTTCGGCCATGCCCACCAATCTCTACGGCCTGGGCGATCGCTATGACCTGACGCAAGGCCATGTGGCGGCGGCGCTGATCATGAAGATCCACGCCGCCAAGGTGGCGGGCGCCGAGACCGTCGAGCTGTGGGGCAGCGGCACGCCGTTGCGCGAGTTCCTGTTCTCCGAGGATCTCGCCGATGGGCTGGTCCATCTGATGACGCACTATTCCGGCGAGCCCCATGTCAACATCGGCACCGGCATCGAGACCTCCATCCGCCAGTTGGCCGAGCTGATCGCCGAAGCGGCGGATTGGCACGGACGTTTCGAATTCGACACATCCAAGCCCGACGGCACGCCGCGCAAGGTGATGGACGTCGGCCGGATGGCCGACATGGGGTGGCGCGCCGCCACCGACCTCAAGACCGGGATGACGCAGGCCTATGACTGGTACACGGAACACCATGGCTGAACCCTGGGCCAACATCGTCCCCGTCATTCTGTCGGGCGGCGCCGGCACCCGCCTGTGGCCGCTGTCGCGCGAGTTGCGGCCCAAGCAGTTGCTGCCGCTGTATTCTAAGCGCACCCTGTTGCAAGACACCGCCCGGCGGGTCGGTGCCGCCCCCATCGTGGTGTGCAACCACGAGCACCGCTTCATCGTCGCCGAGCAGATGCGCGAGATCGGCGTCGAGCCGCGCGCCGTGGTCATCGAGCCCATGGGCCGCAACACCGCCCCGGCGGCGGCGGTCTCGGCGCTGCTGTTGGAGGGCGAGGCCGACGCCCTGATGCTGGTGATGCCGTCCGACCACATGGTGCGCGACGACGACGCCTTCGCCCGGGCGGTCAAGGCCGCGGTGCCGCTGGCCCGCCAGGGCCGGCTGGTCACCTTCGGCATCCGCCCCACCGGCCCCAACACCGGCTACGGCTACATCAAGCGCGGCGCGGCGCTGGGTGACGGCTACGTGGTGGAGCGCTTCGTCGAGAAGCCCGACCTCGCCACCGCCGAGGCCTATGTCGCCTCGGGCGACTACACCTGGAACAGCGGCATCTTCCTGTTCCCCGCCCGGCTCTACCTCGACGAACTGGCCGCGCGCGACCCCGCCATGGTGGACGGCTGCCGCCGCGCCCTGGCCGAGGGCGCCCGCGACCTGTTCTTCTTCCGTCTCGGCGAGACCGCCTTCGCCGCCCTCAACGGCCGGTCCATCGACTACGCCGTGATGGAGCACACCACCCGGGCCGCGGTGGTGCCGGTGGAAATGGGCTGGTCCGACATCGGCTCGTGGTCGGCCCTGTGGCAGGAGAGCCCGCAGGATGGCAACGGCAACGTGGTGCTGGGCGACGTGGTCGCCGTCGGCAGCCGTAACTCTTACCTGCGCAGCGAGGGCCGCCTGGTGGCCGCCGTCGGGCTCGACAATCTGGTGGTGGTGGCCACCGACGACGCCGTGCTGGTGGCCGACAAGGCCCACGACCAGGACGTCAAGGCCATCGTCGAGGCACTGAAGGCCAGGGGCCGCCCCGAGGCCATCCAGGGCTCGCGCACCTGGCGCCCCTGGGGCTGGTTCCAGACCATCGACGAGGGGCCGCGCTTCCGCGTCAAGCGCCTCCAGGTCGATCCGCAGGCGAAACTATCCCTGCAGAAACACTGGCACCGCAGCGAGCATTGGGTGGTGGTCACCGGCACCGCCCTGGTCACCCGCGGCGACGACCGCTTCCAGCTACGCGAGAACGAGTCGACCTTCATCCCCGCCGGCACGGTGCACCGCGTCGAGAACCCCGGCAAGGTGCCGCTGCGGATGATCGAGGTGCAGTCGGGCGAGTATGTCGGCGAGGACGACATCGTGCGCATGGACGACGTCTATGGCCGCGCCGATGGCTGACCCGGCCGTCGTCGTCTACGATTTGGAATATACCTGCTGGGAAGGCTCGCTGGCGCGAGATTGGGATGGACCCGATGAGCATCGTGAGATCGTCCAGATCGGGGCCGTGGCACTGTCGGCGGAGTTCCAGGAGCTGGCGGCGCTCGAGGTCATGGTCCGGCCGCGGATCAATCCGCGGCTTTCGGACTATTTCACCCGCCTGACCGGCCTGAGCCAGGCCCGCCTCGACAAGGAGGGCGTCGACATCGCCGAAGCGCTGGCCCGCCTGCATGCCTTCGCCGAACCTGGGTTGCCGTTGGCGTCCAACGGCGACGACGGCGGGGTCATTGCGGAGAACTGCCGGCTGGCGGGCCTTGATCACCCGTTGTCCCACCGTTGCGTCAACGTCGAGTTCCGCATCGCCGCCGCCCTGGACGGCTATCGGCCCATGAGTTTTGAAATCCCCGAGCTGTTCGGTCTGCCCCAAAGCGGTCGCGGCCACGATGCCCTGTTCGACGCCCGCGCGGTTGCGGTGGCGTTGAGAAGCCTGTGGCGGCAGGGCAAGCTGACGCTGCCGCTCTAACTAATCCAGCTCGAAGGCGTTCTTGTAGTCCAGCTTCAGCGCCGGGTCCTGGTCGTCCTTGACCAGGAAGCAGTTGCCCACCACCAGCACCTCGATCTCGCTGCCCATGAAGCAGCGGAAGGCATCCTCCGGGCTGCAGACGATGGGTTCGCCGCGCACGTTGAAGCTGGTGTTGACCACCACCGGGCATCCCGTCAGCGCCTTGAAGCGGCTGATCAGGGCGTGGTAACGCGGATTGGTGTCGGCGTGGACGGTCTGCACGCGAGCGGAATAATCCACATGGGTCACCGCCGGAATGTCGGAGCGCTGCACGTTCAGCTTGTCGATGCCGAACAGCGCCTCCTCGTCCGCCGTCATGGGGCGGCGGCGACCGTCCTGCACCGGCGCCACCAGCAGCATGTAGGGCGAATCGCCGTCCAGTTCGAACCACTCGGCCACGTCTTCCCTCAGCACCGAGGGGGCGAAGGGGCGGAAGCTCTCGCGGTACTTCACCTTGAGGTTCAGCACCTTCTGCATGGTGGCCGAGCGCGGGTCACCCAGGATGGAGCGCCCGCCCAAGGCACGCGGCCCGAACTCCATCCGCCCCTGCATCCAGCCCACCGCCTTCTCGTCGGCCAGGGCCTGGGCGGTGCTGGCGGTGATCTCGTCCTCGGCCAGCACGGTGAAGCGGGCGCCGGCGGCGGTCAGGCGCCGCTCGATCTCGTCCTGGCTGAACGCAGGCCCGAGATAGGAGCCGCGCATGGCGTCCCTGCCCGGCGTCACCGTTCGCGGCTGGCCCTTGAACAGATAGTGGCCGGCCAGGGCGGCGCCCAAGGCCCCGCCGGCATCACCGGCCGCCGGCTGAATCCAGATGTTGTCGAAGATGCCGGCCCGCAGCACACGGCCGTTGGCGACGCAGTTCAGCGCCACGCCGCCGGCCAGGCACAGGTTCCGGGCGCCGGTCTCGGCCCGGATCGAGCGGGCCAGCCGCAGCACCACCTCCTCGGTCACCGCCTGCACCGAGGCGGCGATGTCCATGTGGAACTGGGTCAACGGCTGATCGGCGCGGCGCACCGGCTGGCCGAACAGGGCGGCGAACCGGTCGTTGGTCATGGTCAGACCGGTGCAGTAGTCGAAATAGGACTGATCGAGATGGAAGCTGCCGTCCGACTTGACGTCGATGATCTTGTCGAGAATGAGCTGCGCGTATTTCGACTCGCCATAGGGCGCCAGGCCCATCACCTTGTACTCGCCCGAATTGACCTTGAAGCCGGTGTAGTAGGTGAAGGCGGAGTAGAGCAGCCCCAGCGAATGGGGGAAGTGCAGCTCGCGCTGGATCTCCAGCCGGTTGCCGGAGCCCATGGCCAGCGAGGACGTGGTCCATTCGCCGACCCCGTCCATGGTCAGCACCGCCGCCTCGTCGAAGGGCGAGGGGAAGAAGGCCGAGGCGGCGTGGCTGAGGTGGTGCTCGGCGAACAGCAGCCGGTTGATCCAGTCGAATGTGGGCGCGAAGCGCTTGAGTTCGCGCGCCAGCAGATCCTTCTGGAACAGCTTTTCCTTCAGCCACACCGGCATCGCGGTCTTGAACGAGCGGAAGCCCCGCGGCGCGAAGGCGACATAGGTTTCCAGCAGGCGCTCGAACTTGAGGAACGGCTTGTCGTAGAAGACGACGAAATCCACCTGCTCCAGGGTGATGCCGGCCTCGCCGAGGCAATAGGCGACGGCGTGCTCGGGGAAACCCACCGCAGAGCCCTGGGACAGCACGATCAATCCACCGAACACCACCATCATCACCAGAATGGGCAGCAGCCAGAACTTCTTGCGCTCACGCAGGAACGCCCACAGCTCGACGAGGAACGACAAGGCAAAGCCTCCTAGAACTGCCGCCGCATGGTGTCGGGCGCGGGGCCGGGTGGTTGACGGTGAATCCAATAGCTGGCGGCGGCCGGATCGCGCTTGAGGGTCAGCAGGTTCTTGCCGCGGGCGCGCATGATCAGCGCCACGGGGGTAATGGTCAGGAAGAACAGCAACCCCATCACCAGCGGCGTCACCACGTGGTGCAGCGCCAGGCCGACCAGGAACCACAGCCGGTTCAACGGCGTGAGCAGCCGGGGACGGATCAGGGCCACCGCCAGGAACAGGATGGCGACAATGCCGGCCTACGGGCGGGCCTCGCCGCCATCCTTCAGCGGCCACAGCGCCACCAGGACGAACACCACGCCGAACACCACGCCGAAGGCGCGATCCGAGCCCATTTCGACCTGGCGGCCGTGCGACAGCGCTTCGTGGGTTCCAGACGGCCTGCTCATCGGGGGTCCATGGGGGCTGTCAACGATGGGCGACTTCTAGCATAGGGCGCTTCAATGACCAAGACGGAAGGCAAGCCCCCTCAGGGCAATCGGGTCAAGGAACAACATCCTCAGACAAGGATCGTCATCCCCGCGAAGGCGGGGATCCATGGTGGGGACAAGCGATTCGTGAGCCGTGGATTCGTGCTCGCAGCATGGATCCCCGCCTTCGCGGGGATGACGAATGCGCCAAAGGAACATAGTCCTTCACCCGATTGCCCTGCAAGCCCCCTATTCCCCGCCACGGGCCAGAAAGTCGGGGTTGAGGAACTTCGGCTTGCCGTAGGCCAGCGGTCTGCCGTCGAAGGTCTCGATGCGGCCGCCGGCGGCCCGCAGCACCGCGTGGGCGGCGGCGGTGTCCCATTCGCAGGTCGGGCCGAAACGGGGGTAGAAGTCGGCGCTGCCCTCGGCCACCTTGCAGAACTTCAGCGACGAGCCGGCAAAATCCAGCGTCGCCTCGGGATAGGCCGCCATCCATGCCGCCAGGGCCTCGGGATTGTTGTGGGAGCGGCTGGTCACCACCACCGCGCCCCGCGCCGGCCTTGGCCGGCAAGCGATGGCGCGGCGCGACCCGCCGGCGTCCACCGCCGAGGCGGTACCCTTGCCGGCACCCGACCACAGCAGCCCCCGCGCCGGGGCCAGCACCACGCCGAGGGCCGGCACACCGGCGACGATCAGCCCGATGTTGACGGTGAAGTCGCCGTTGCGCTTGACGAACTCCTTGGTGCCGTCCAGCGGGTCCACCAGCCAGAACGGGCGGCCGCCGTCGATGTCGGGGGTGCGGCCGGCGGCCGACGCCTCCTCGGCGACGATGGCAACCCCGGGGAGGAGGCGGGCCAATTCGGGCAGGATGACGGCCTCGGCCCGCTCGTCCGCCTCGGTGACCGGCGAGGTGTCGGCCTTGGCGCGGGCCACGAAATCGGTGCCGTAGATCTCCATGATGACGGCACCGGCCCGCCGCGCCAGGTCTTCCAGGGGAGGCAGCAGGGACGAGAGGTCGGACGGCAGCATGTCCATTCCTAATGCGCCAGTGCGGCGCCGGGAGCCGCCAGTTGCTCCACCAGGTCGCACAGGGCGTGACCCAGCAGGATGTGCATCTCCTGGATGCGGGCGGTGACGGGCGAGGGCACCACCAGCAGGGGATCGGCCACGCCCACCATCAGGGCGCCGGTGCCGCCGGACAAGCCGCCGGGAATGGCGCCGATCTCGCGGGCCGCCTTCAGCGCCTTCAGGACGTTGGGGCTTTTGCCCGAGGTGGAGATGCCGATGCAGACGTCGCCCGGCCGGGCCAGGGCCTCCACCTGACGGGCGAAGATGTCCTCGTAGGCGAAATCGTTGGAGCAGGCGGTCAGCGTCGAGGTGTCGGTGGTCAGGGCCAGCGCCGCCAGGGCCTTGCGGTTGCGGCGGTAGCGCACCACCAGCTCGGCCGCCAGGTGCTGCGCGTCGGCGGCGCTGCCGCCGTTGCCGAAGAACAGAATTTTGCCGCCCATGTCGAGGCAGGCGATGCAGGCTCCCACCAGCCGGATGAAAGGCTCGCGCACGGCGAGGCGGGTGCGGTCCACCAATTCGGCATGCTCGGAGAACTGGGCGTCGAGGAACTGGGCGGCATCCATGGGTGGTCTCCGGAAACGGTCAACGGAAAGGTTTTACCGCCAAGACGCCAAGAAAACGCCAAGAAAAATCACTCTTGGCGCCTTGGCGGTGAATGGAATCAATCCATCAGCGTCCTGAGCTGCCGGTTGGCCACCGTGATCATGGCGAGGTCGATGTGCGGCGCCGCCTTGATCTCGGCCACCAGGGTGTCGGCACGGTCGACGGCGGCGCGGCGGGTTTCGCTCCAGGCGTCGATGGAGCCGGCCGCCGCCACTGCCAATGTGAGGTCGCGCTGATGGCCGTAGAGGTCCTCGATGGCCGCCGCCGCCGCCAGCTTCTGCCAATGCCCGCGACCCGACAGCCGCTCGGCCGAGGCGCGCAGCCAGCCGAGACCCAGCCGTGCTCCCACGGTGAAGTACAACTGCCCGGCCGCCTCGACCGCCAGCCCGGTGCGGCTGGCGATGCGCACGATATCGGCGGCCGAGGCCAGCACGATCAGGTTTCCCACCCGTTGCGCCATGGCCTCCGGCACCCCTTGCGCCACGAAGTGGGCGACGCGGGCCGCCACCGCCGCCGCGGTATCGGCCGGCAGCACCGTCGGCAATGCCCCGGCGAGAGCGGCGACGCCGGGGGCCAGCTCGGCGATGGCGGCGTCGAGCGAGAACGGCGAGGGCATCGAGCGCAGCACCCACAGGGTGGCGCGCTCCACCAGGCGGTTGGCCTCGATGGCCATGGCGGTCTGGGCGGCGGCCGCCACCCGGCCGTCGAGCGCCTCGATGGCCCGCCACACCTCGCGCAGGGAGAAAGCGTCGCGGGCGACGATATAGGCCCGCGCCACCTGGGCCGGCAGATGGCCGCTGCGCTCCATGATATCGGCGACGAAGGCGCCGCCCACCCGGTTGACGATGCTGTTGGTCACCACCGTGGCGACGATCTCGCGGCGCAGGCGATGGCGGGGAATGTCGGCCGCGAAGCGGCGGCGCAGGGCAGCGGGGAAATAGCGCGCCAGATCGGCGGCGGTGAAGGGGTCGTCGGGCAGGTCGGAGTGCAGCACATGCTCGTACAGCCAAATCTTGCCGTAGGCCAGCAGCACCGCCAGTTCGGGCCGGGTCAGGCCGGTCTTGTGGGCGGCGCGTTCGGTCAGGGTCTCGTCGGCGGGGAGGAATTCCAGGCTGCGGTCCAGTCGCCCGGCCTTCTCCAGCAGCCGCATGAAACGGGCCTCGGCGTCGAGGATGTCCGGCCCCTGCGCCTCCAGCATCGAGATGGCCTGGGTCTGCAGGTAGTTGTCGCGCAGCACCAGGGTGGCGACGTCGTCGGTCATCTCGCCCAGCAGGCGGTCGCGCTGCTTGCCGGTCATCTCGCCGGCACGCACCGGCTCGTCCAGCAGAATCTTGATGTTGACCTCGTGGTCCGAGGTGTCGACCCCGGCCGAATTGTCGATGGCGTCGGTATTGATGCGGCCGCCGGCCAGGG
>JACPDP010000025.1:0-29291 GCA_016183945.1 Magnetospirillum sp. | reverse complement strand
TTGGGTGACCGCCAGATTGGCACCCTCGCCGACCACCCGGGCCTTGAGCAGGCGGGCATCGACGCGGATGACGTCGTTGGCGCGGTCGCCGACCTCGGCATGGCTTTCGGCCTTAGCCTTGACCACGGTGCCGATGCCGCCGAAGAACAGCAGGTCGACCGGCGCCTTGAGGATGGCGCGGATCAGCTCGGCCGGCGCCAGACTCGCGGCCTCGATGGCGAAGCGGGCCCGCATGGCCGGCGAGATGGGGATGGTCTTGGCCGAGCGCGACCACACGCCGCCGCCCTCGGAAATCAGCGTCAGGTCGTAATCGGGCCAGGCCCGGGTCTCGCGGAACAGCCGTTGCCGCTCGATGAAACTGCGCGCCGCGTCGGGGTCGGGATCGACGAAGATATGGCTGTGGTTGAACGCCGCCACCAGCCGGATATGTGGCGAGCACAGCATGGCGTTGCCGAACACGTCGCCCGCCATGTCGCCGACCCCGGCGACGGTGAAGTCCTCGGCCTGCACGTCGCGGCCCAGCTCACGGAAGTGACGCTTGACCGCCTCCCAGGCGCCGCGGGCGGTGATGCCCATGCCCTTGTGGTCGTAGCCATGGCTGCCGCCGCTGGCGAAGGCGTCGCCCAGCCAGAAGCCGCGCGCCACCGAGATGGCGTTGGCGATGTCGGAGAAGCTGGCGGTGCCCTTGTCGGCCGCCACCACCAGATAGGGATCGTCGCCGTCGCGGCGCCGGATGCCCTCCGGTGCAACCACCCGCGCCCCATCCAGATTGTCGGTGAGATCGAGCAGGGCGCCGATGAAGGTCTTGTAGCAGGCGATGGCCTCGTCGCGGCTGGCCGGCTGGCGCTTGACCACGAAACCGCCCTTGGCCCCCACCGGCACGATGACGGCGTTCTTGACCATCTGCGCCTTCATCAGGCCGAGGACCTCGGTGCGGAAATCCTCGCGGCGATCCGACCAGCGGATGCCGCCGCGCGCCACCTTGCCGCCCCTGAGATGCACCGCCTCCACCGCCGGTGAGCAGACGAACACTTCGACCATGGGGCGGGGGGCGGGCAGTTCGTCGATGGCGCGGCTGTCGAGCTTGACCGCGATGGCGGTACGGCCGAGGAACCAGTTGGTCCGCAGCGTGGCGCGAATGAGATTGAGGATGCGGCGCAGGATGCGGTCGTCGTCGGCGCCCGCGACCTTGTCGAGGACCGCCTCCACCGCCGCGTCCGCCTCGAAGGCCTCGCCCGTCCCGGCCGGGTCGAACTGCGCCCGGAACAGGGCCACCAGGCCCGCCGCCGCCGCCGGGTTGTCGGCCAGGGCACGCTCCATATAGGCC
Source organism: Magnetospirillum sp. (assembly GCA_016183945.1). Next base: position 27,964 of record JACPDP010000025.1, on the reverse strand, counting down.
TGGCTGTAGGCGGAGCCGATCTGGCGCAGATATTTGGCATAGGTGCGCAGGACGGCTACTTCGCGCCAGTCCAGGCCGGCGGCCAGCACCAGGCGGTTGAATCCGTCGCTGTCCGCCTCGTTGCGCCATGCCGCCGCCAACGCCTCCTGGAAGGCGCCGCGCCGGCCGGCGACATCCATGGCCGAGCCATCGGCGGTTTCCACCGCGAAATCATGAATCCACACCGGCTGGGACGAATCGCCGACACTCCGGATCTCGTGCGGCACCTCGGCGATGACCCGCAGCCCCATGGCCTCCAGCATGGGCAGGACGTCGGACAGCGGCACCGGCCGTCCCAGCCGGTAGACCTTGAGGCGGCCCTCATGCGGCGCCGATTCCGGCCGGCGGCACAGGTCGAGGGCAAGGTCGCCGCCGGAGGCTACCGCTTCGACGTGCTCGATATCGGCCACCGCGGCGGCGGCGGTATCACGCTCGCGGTACGAGGCGGGGAAGGCCTGGGCGTAGCGCCGGGCCAACCGGACGCCCTCGCCCTCGCCATGGGCCTGCACCAGGGCATGCTGCAACTGCTCCGGCCATGAGCGGGTCGCCCCGGCGATCGCCGCTTCCAGGGCCTTGACGTCCACCACCGGCACCGCGCCCGGCTTGACGCGGATCAGGATGTGCAGCCGGGCCAGCGGCTGGTCGGCCACCTGGGTGTAATAGGCTTCCAGCCGGCCGTCGAAGGCCTGCTCCAGCAGCGCCACCACCGCCACACGCAACGGCGTGTCGTAGCGGTCGCGCGGCACGTAGACCAGGCAGGAGGCAAAGCGCTCGAACTCGTCCATGCGCACGAACAGCGCCGGCCGCGGGCGGTCGAGGATGTCGAGCACCCCCAGCGCGGTATGGAACAGCGCCTCGTCGGAAACCTGGAACAGCTCATCGCGGGGATAGGTGTCGAGGATGGCGGCCAGCGCCTTGCCGTCATGGGAGGCCGGCGAGAAGCCGGCCCGCGCCACCACCGTCTGCACCTTGCGCCGCAGCAGCGGAATCTGCGCCGGGCTGCGGGTGTAGGCGGCGGAGGTGAACAGGCCGAGGAAGGCGTGCATCCCCACCACCTCGCCGCCGCGGCCGAAACGTTTGACGCCGATCACATCCATATGAACCGGCCGGTGCACCGCGGCGTGACGGCCCGATTTGGTCACCAGCAGCAGGCTGGGCCGCATCAGGAAGGCCTTGAGTTCAGGCGGCAGATCGGCCAGCGCCATGGAGTCGTCGAACACCCTTTGCGTCGCGTCGCTCAGGATTCCCAGGCCACTGTCCGGCATCGTGGTGATGGTGCCGTCGGCGGTGAAATCGAAACTGCGGCTGCCCAGGAAGGTGAAGTGGTCGTCATGCAGCCAGTCCAGGAAGGCCACCGTCTCGGCCACGTCTTCCGGGGGCATGCGCGGTCTGGAATTCGCCAGTTCGGCCGTCGCCTCGCGGAGGCGGCCGCGCATGGCCGGCCAGCCACCCACCGCAAGGCGGACCTGCGCCAGCACCTCGCCCAGCCGCGCCGCAAGCGCCGCAAGCGCCCGCGCATCCTGGCGGTCGATCTCGATATGCATCACCGATTCGGGCCGGCCCTCGGGCGCGATGGCCGACAGCAGCCCGGCGCCATCGCGCCGCACCGGCAACACCGGATGCACCAGCAGATGGATGGTGATGCCGCGCCGGCCGAGTTCGGCCGCCACCGAATCCACCAGGAACGGCATGTCGTCGTTGACGATCTCCACCACCGAATGAGGGCTGAGCCAGCCATCCTGGCTTGGCGTCGGGTTGAAGGCGCGCAGCGCGACCTCGCCCGGCGGCCGGCTGCGCATGAAGGCGAACAGCCCCAGCGCGGCCGCCGTTAGCGCATCGGTGTTGGCGGTCTCCAGGTCGCCCGCCGCCACTCCGGCGACAAGGGCGCGGGCCAACTCGGCCGCCGCCTCGCCCAAGCGCCGATGCGCCCGTTCGGCGATGTCCGACGCGATGCGGTCCTTCAGGCTGGCGGCCATGGAACGGCCCTCTCGGAAGTGGTTCCCCTTAATGTTATGGGGGCTGCGGAGCGACGAGGCAATGCGGGAGACGAGACCGCCGTCCCCTTCCTCCCCCCGCGGTGTGACATTGCTGTGACGGCACTCATTGTTGTCGACAGAACGCCCACGGGTTGACTAGGCTTTTCAAGCATGAGTCCGGGGAGGGGTTCCTCGTTGCGACGCCCTGATCGAGCAAGCACAGCCACGCCCCCATCCGCCCCGCTGCCCTTGCGGCGGACGGCACATCCGATCATTTCCATAGGCAACCACACCAGGGAGATCACTCTCATGGCCAAACGCGCTCGCCTGCCCGCCGCCAAGTCAGAGCCGGTGGTGACGCTTTATTCCGATGCGGGATGGACGCCGCTCGACGACGACGACGGCCAGCGCGACCAGAGCTATCTGCGCAAGGTCAAGCCACAGAGCGACAATCAGCGGGCGCTGATCCGGGCCATCGACGACTTCAGCCTGACCCTGGCCTTGGGTCCGGCCGGCACCGGCAAGACCTATCTCGCCATCTCGGCGGCGGTGGAGGCCTTCGAGGAGGGCCGGGTGGGGCGCATCATGCTGTCGCGCCCGGCGGTCGAGGCCGGCGAGCCGCTGGGCTTCTTGCCCGGCGACCTTCAGGAAAAGCTGGCGCCCTACCTGCGCCCGCTTTACGACGCCCTGGCGGATCGGCTGGGCGGCAAGCGGTTGCGGGCGTTGCTGGCCGACGGCAGCATCGAGATCGCGCCCATCGCCTATATGCGCGGGCGCACCCTCAACAACGCCTTCGTGGTGATCGACGAAGCACAGAATTGCACCTACGGCCAGATCAAGATGCTGCTGACCCGTTTGGGCTGGCATTCCACCATGGTGCTGACCGGCGACCCCGACCAGAGCGACCTGCTGCCCGGACTGTCGGGCCTGCTCGACATCGCCACCCGCCTCAAGGTTCTCCCCGAGGTGGCGGTGGTCGAGCTGGACGAACGCGACATCGTCCGCCATCCCCTGGTGGGCAGCATGTTGGCGGTGCTGTAGGGCGGCGTCCGAGGGCGGTCGGCGGTCCTCGGAAAGCGACATCCCTCCCCCGGATGGCAGGTCCGGGGGAGGGAATTTTGACCCGGCCCGGGGGTTGGGGGAACCGGGCCGATCAATTGCGATTTATTACATGATGGGCATGAACGCCGGATGAACCGCGGCGGGGCCGGCAGGACATCGGGTCTTCAGCGCCTTACCAGCGGTAGCGGTGCGCCTTTTCGGCGAGGCGAAAGAAGAGATGGTCGCCGATACGCACATCGCCCGCGTAGCGCCCGACGGCAAAGGTGGGATGCTCGTCGACACGGTGGAAATAGAGGGCGCCACCGGTGGGATCGGGACTGCCGGCCAGGGCTCGCAGCGCGATGTCCTGCGCCCTCCGCCACGCCGCCGGGTCGGTGGGACGGCGACGGCTGCTGCACCACCAGACGAATTGGCACGCGCCCTCGGATCCGGTCTGCATGACCACGCCGCAGATGGTGTTGGGAAAGCTTGGCGCGCCCACCCGGTTGAGGGTGACATGCGCCACCGCCGCCTGGCCCGCCGGCGACTCGCCACGCGATTCCCAATAGACGTTGAGCGCCAGGCAGGTGAACTGTGCCGGGGAAACCGTCAGCACCCGGGGCGCACTGGGCGGCGGCCGGCGGGCGTAAAGCTCGGCGGCGGCGGCCGGCGAAGGCGGGGGGGCGGCGGCCGGCAGCGATGGACTTGCCACCGCCACCAGGGCCGCCACGGCGATGGTGCTCATCCTGCCGTTCATGACGGCAAGAGTTCAGGAAACGGGGTCATGGAGTCCATCGGACGGAGGGCGAACCCTCAGTAGCCGCACAGTCTATGCGGGCCTATGTCCAGGTGGAGGTGATCCTGGTGCATGCGGTCGTGATTGGGGGTCAGCACCACGTTGAAACTTTGGCACGAGGCCTGGGCCACCGCCTGGAGGAAGTCGCTTTTCTGCCCGGTGCCGCGCCAGTCCCTCTTGACCGACACCAGGGTGCCGTCGGCCAACTCGAAGCCGCCGAGGTCGATAGCCTGACCCTTGGAATGCTCGGACAGGCGGCCCGCAGTCTTTCCCTTGCCGGCCGAGGCGGTCTTGGGGGAGCTCCGCTGGGTGCGGCAGTCGTAGGTCCCCATATGATGCAGGCGGGCCACCGGCTGGCCGAAATGGCGCAACGCCAGCGGCTGCACCACCTCGATCTCGAAGCGGGAAACCGTCCGCGCCATCTCGCACGACATCACCCCGGGCCGGTTCCAGCCAGCCGGGGCGGCGCTGACCCTGACCGGATTGGCGATGCCGCATGAACCGCCGGTTTCGTACTCGCTCACCTGCTCGAAGGCGACGCGACCGTCCCGCAAGTCCTTGAGACAGGCGGCATAGGGATCGATCAGCCGGGACGGGGAGGGCGGGGGTGGCAACGCTGGCGCAGCCAGCCGCGGCGGCGGCGCGCATGCGCACAGGCCGGCCAGCAGCACCACGGCAAGGATATGACGAACGGACAAGGCCTGCCATCCAAAAGACGCGCCCTCTCCGTTTTAGGGGCGCGCCGGTTAAGACGGCGTTAAGAGATCACCCCAACGTCACCGCCGTGCCGTTGGCGCTGACCATCAGCATGGTCTTGGAATCGCCGCCGATCACCTCGTAGTCGAGGTCCACCGCCACCACGGCATCGGCGCCCAGTGTCTGGGCATGGGCCTCCAGGTCGGCCAGCGCCGCCTGCTTGGCGTCCTGCAACGCCTTTTCATAGCCGCCGGCGCGGCCGCCGATCACGTCGCGCACCGCGGCGAACATGTCGCGGAACAGATTGGTGCCCATCACCGCGTCGCCCGAGACGATGCCGAGATAGGCGATGATGCGGCGTCCCTCGACGCCGTCGGTGGTGGTGACGATCATGGCGTTCCCTCCAGCATACCGTTTCTCCGGACCCTCGGATGCGGCATCATAGCCCTCCCAGGCCCCCAGGAGAACCCGTCCATGACCAATCCCGCTCCCACTGGGCCCGTCCCCATCGGCGTCCTCACCGTCTCGGACCGCGCCAGCCGCGGCGTCTACGAGGACAAGGGCGGTCCCGCCATCCTGGAAGAGCTGACGCGATACCTGACCACCCCCTGGCGCCCGGTGGCCCGCGTCATCCCCGACGAGCAGGCGGTCATCGAGGCGACGCTGAGGGAGCTGGCCGACATCGAGGGCTGTTCGTTGATCGTCACCACCGGCGGGACCGGCCCGGCGCCGCGCGACGTCACCCCCGAGGCGACCGAGGCGGTCTGCGACAAGATGATGCCGGGCTTCGGCGAACTGATGCGGGCCGTCAGCCTCAAGGTGGTGCCCACCGCCATCCTGTCGCGGCAGACCGCCGGCATTCGCGGTCGCAGCCTGATCGTCAACCTGCCGGGCAAGCCCTCGGCCATCGCCGACTGCCTGGTGGCGGTGATGCCGGCGGTGCCCTACTGCATCGACCTCATCGGTGGCGCATTCCTGGAGACCGACCCGGCGGTGTGCAAGGCCTTCCGCCCCAAGTCCACTTGACGACGCTCAAGGCGGAAAGTCGGCCGCAGCGCTAACGGTCGCACTTTCCTTCACCCTTGAAGCGAGACGGGACATGGCGCGGGCGACGGTGATTGCGGTGGCGGCGGCCCTGCTGTGGACGGCCGGCGCCGTCGCGGCCGAGAAGGCGAAGAAGGCTCCGCCGGCGGCGGCGGCACCCGCCGTCGCCGCGCCGCCGCCCGATACCGCCGATATGGTGGACGGCAAGCCCTACAAATACGACGAGGCGGCGGCACGCGACATCAATCGGGTCTGCGCCGCCTGCCACGGCGAGTTCGGCGAGGGCGGCGGCGGCGGCGTCTATCCGCGCCTGGCCGGACTGAACAAGGATTACCTCGCCGAGCAGGTGCGCAAGTTCAAGGCGCGCGAGCGCGAGAACATCCCCATGATCCCCTTCGCCAACGAACGCGAACTGCCGGAACGCGACGTGCGCGACATCACCGCCTATCTGTCGGCCATCGTCCTCTCCACCAAGCCGCCGCGCGAGGACGAGCCGATGGACGCCCATGCCCGCCTGATGAAGATGAAGCAGGTCATCCAGGTACCGCGCGAGCCGGGCGACCCCGAGCTGGGCAAGAAGCTCTACGACGCCGACTGCGCCGAGTGCCACGGCAAGCAGGGCCAGGGCCGCGTCAGGAAGCCGCCGCTGGCGCTGCAGCACATCAAATACCTGCGCACCCAGATCGACCTGTTCTTCGCCGGCAAGCGCCGCCACGAGGACTTCGACGAGCTGATGAAAGCCAAGACGGCCGAGGACTGGAAGAACATCTTCGCCCACATCTCGCTGATGGGGCGGGACTGATCCTCGCCTTTACCCCGCCGCCGCCAGCCGGGGTGAGCGGTGGCGGGGCAGCAGCAGATAGTATTGGCCGCGGCTTTTCATCCGGCCAGCCTTGTCGAAGGCGGCCTCGCCGGGACCCCAGAAGAAATCGCCGCGCACCGGACCCTTGATGGCCGAACCGGTGTCCTGCGCCACCATCACCCGCCGCAACGGCTTGCCGGCGGGGTCGACGGTGTCCAGCCACACCGGCAGGCCGAGCGGAATGAACCTCTGGTCCACCGCCAGCGAGCGTTCCGCCGTCAGCGCGACACCCTCGGTGCCCAGCGGGCCGTCGCCGGCATTGGCGGTGTAGAAGATGTAGCGCGGATTTTTGGCCAGCACCGCGGCGGCCTCCGCCGGGTTGCCCTTCAGCCAGGCGCGGATGGCCGGCATGGAACTGTCGTCGAGGCGGCCCTGCTCCTTCAGGACGCGGCCGACGCCGACGAATTTGTGGCCGTTGCTGCCGGCGACGCCCAGGCGCACCACGCTGCCGTCGTCCAGCTTGACCCGGCCGGACCCCTGGATGTGCATGATGTGCAGGTCGACCGCGTCGTCGGTCCACACCAGTACCGGCGCCTTGTCCTCAATGGCGCCGGCCTCGATGTCGGCGCGGCTGGGATAGGGGTCGAGGCGGCTGCCGTTGAGCCGGCCCACCAGTTGTTCGCCCCGCCATTCGGGGCGGAAGCGGCCGAGATCGATGCTGACGGCATCGGCCGGCTTGCCGTAGATCGGCACGGTGAAACGGCCCCGGCGGTGCGTCGAGCCCCTGATCTCCGGCTCGAAATAGCCGGTGAAGAGACCGTCGGCGTTGCCGTTGTTGCCGGCCTTGTGGGGGGCGAACCACTGCTCGAAATAGCTTCGCGCCGCCGCGTGGTCACCGGCCGCCACCTTGCCGGCGGCGGAGCAGGGGCCGTACCAGTCGCCGGCAACGCCGCCGATGCCGTCCAGGCCGATGGAGCGGTCCAGCGGCAGGCGGACCAACCGCTCGCAGGATTTCAGCAGGGCGGGCAGGGCGGCGGCGGCGGCATCCTGCTGCCAGCCGGGCAGTTGCTGGAAGGCGACGGGGTGCAGGGTCAGCCGGTCGGGCTCGGGGGAGCCGGGCGCGGACGGCGGCTTGGCCACCGGCACGCAGGCGGAAAGGACGACCGCCAGCACGAGCGCAGACGCCGTGCGCATGGTGGTTTCAGGGTTCCGGGTCGGGCGTGCGCGTGGCGACCAGCGCCCAGTTGGGATCGCGCGCCCGGGTATCGCGGCGGAAACTCCACTCGTCGACCACCTCGGCGACGTGGGTGGGGTCACCCTCGACGATCTCGCCATGGGCGTCACGCACCACGTTGACCTGCTCGCTGGTGAAGCGCAGCGTCACCACGGCATGGCTGCCCTCCATGCGGGCCTCGACGATGGTGAGGGCCTTGATGCCGACCAGCTCGGTCTCCAGCGATTCGCCGGCGCGGCGGCGCGCCTCGATGGCGTCGGCGAACTGGCGGAACACCTCGGGGCTCAGCAGCGGCTGCAGCGCCGCCTTGTCGCCGGCGGCGTAGGCGTGCACGATCATCTCGAAGGCGGCGCGGGCGCCGGCCAGGAATCCATCGATGTCGAAGGCGGGATCGGCGGCGCGGATGGCGGCGATGCCGGCGCCGGCCGGCGTCGAGGGCGACGGCTCGGCAGCCGAGCGCCGCGGCCGCGGCAGCTCGATGACGTTGTCGCCGGCGGGGCTGTCGGCGGGCTCCGCCGCCGGCTTGGCCGGGGGGGCGGCCTGCCATTGGTCGGGCCGCCGCTCCTGGCCGGTACGCTTGCCCAGCACGCTGCGCAGCCGCAGCACCAGGAATGCCGCCACCATGGCGAAGAACACGATATCGAGGAAATGGAAGCCGTCGTTCATTGGCCTTATTATCCTGGGCCGAGAGGTCGTCGGACAATGACGCCTGAACCCAACAGATAAGCCGCCGAAGGGGAAAGAGCAAGCATGGCATGGTTGGTGTTGGTGGCCATCCTGGCCTTCCCGGTGATCGAGATCACCCTGTTCGTCCAGTCGGCCACCACCTTCGGGGTGCTGCCGACCATCGCCGCCGCCATCCTGGCGGGGATGGTCGGCATGGCGGTGCTGCGCCGCCAGGGTCTCGCCACCGCCTTGGCGGTGCGGGCGCAACTCGATCACGGCGAGCTGCCGCTGGCCGAAGCGTTCGACGGATTGTGCCTGGCCGTGGCCGGGGGACTGCTGCTGCTGCCGGGGTTCTTCTCGGACGTGCTGGCGCTGCTGCTGCTGCTGCCGCCGGTGCGCGCCCTGCTGCGGCGCTGGCTGGCCGCCCGGGTCAACGTTGCGACGCCGCAGAACGGCGGTCCCTTGGTCATAGAGGGAGAGTTCCGCGAAGTCCCTCCGGATCGGCCGGTTGTGCCGCACGACGATCCGTGATACCCCGTCACCCGCACGCCTCAAGGAGAGCCAGATGAGCGACACCACCACCGCCGGCAACGCCCTGCCGCCCCTGACGGTCAACGGGCAGTACATCAAGGACCTGTCGTTCGAGGTTCCCGGCGCGCCGATGATCTTCCACGAGATGCAGGGACAGAACCCCGAGATTCCCATCCACGTCGATATCGACGCCAACAAGCTGGGCGACAACGCCTACGAGGTGGTGCTGCACCTGCGGGTCGAGGCCTCGCTGCCCGACAGCAAGCCGGTGTTCATCGCCGAACTGGCCTATGCCGGCGTGTTCGTCCTCAACGTTCCCGAGGAACATGTGCAGGCGGTGCTGCTGGTGGAATGCCCGCGGCTGCTGTTCCCCTTCGCCCGCAACCTGATCGCCGACCTGACCCGCGACGGCGGCTTCCCGCCGCTGATGATCCAGCCGCTCGACTTCGTCCAGCTCTACCGCTCGCGCCTTGAGCAGGTGGCGGCGGAACAGGGTGCGGCCGAGACCGGGACGGCGTAGGAGCGGGCGTTTTCGCTCTTCTCGTCATGGCCGGGCTTGACCCGGCCATCCACGCGGGTACTGGACCCCCGGATCAAGTCCGGGGGTGACGATGGTGGTGTTGAACCCGTTCAAGCGTTCTACTCGGCCAGCCACACCGCATTCTTGAGCTTGGCGACGAAGGCGGCGTGGGCGGCCTGCTCGGCTTCGGTGGCGACGTTCGGCCGGGCCGGGCGCGGTTCGCGCCGCGCCACGGCGATGATCTGGGCGGCGGACTTGGCCACCGCCAGCTCAAGGCCGGGCTGACGCCCGCCGATCAGCTGCAGATAGACCTCGGCCAGCAATTCCGCATCGAGAAGCGCGCCGTGATGGGTGCGGTGGGCGTTGTCGATCTCGAAGCGCCGGCACAGGGCGTCGAGATTGGCCTGGGCGCCGGGGAACTTCCGCCGGGCAATCAGCACGGTATCCACCGCCCGACTCATGGGCAGGGTGACAAGGCCGCTGCGCACCAACTCGGCATTGATGAACTTCATGTCGAATTCGGCGTTGTGGATGATCAGCGGCGAGTCCTCGATGAAGTCGAGGAACTCGACCGCCATCTCGGCGAAGATGGGGTGCCTCGACAGGAAGTCGGCCGACAGCCCGTGGACCTTGAAGGCCTCCTCCGGCATGTCGCGCTCGGGATTGACGTATTTGTGGAACACCCGGCCGGTGGGCAGGTGGTTCATCAGCTCGACGCAGCCGATCTCGGCGATGCGGTGGCCGGACAACGGGTCGAAGCCGGTGGTTTCGGTGTCTAGAACGATCTCGCGCATGACATCAGTGTGACGATACGCCGCAGCCGGCGCAAGGTTTCGCGGCGGCCAATGCCGGTGGGAACGACGAAATCGGCGCGGCGGCGTTTTTCGGCGTCGGGCATCTGCCTGGCGCGGATGGCGGCGAGGCGTTCGGGGCTCATGCCGGGGCGCCGCAGCACCCGCTGCGCCTGCAGGAAGGCGGGGCAACTCACCACCGCCACCCGGTCCGCCCGCCGTTCGCCGCCGGTTTCAAACAGCAAGGGGATATCCAGCACCACCAGCGCGGTGTTGCGGCGGCGGTGGATGTCGAGGAACCGGCGCTCGGCCGCCCGCACCAGGGGATGGACGATGGCCTCCAGCCGGGCCATGACGGCGGCGTCGCCGAACACCCGCCGGCCCAGCTCGGCGCGGTCGACGCGGCCGTCCTTGACCACGCCGGGAAACGCCGCCGCCACCGGCGGCACGGCGGCGCCGCCCGGCTCGAACAGGCGGTGCACCACGGCATCGGCATCATGCACCGGCACGCCCAACCGCCGCAGCATGGCGGCGGCGGTGCTTTTGCCCATGCCGATGGACCCGGTGAGGCCGAGGATCTTCATGGCGCCTCACCCCGCCAGAACATACTCACGAAGCTCCTCCGTCACCTCGGGCCGCACCCCGAACCACGCCTCGAAGCCGGGCACCGCCTGCCACAGCAGCATGCCCAGCCCGTCCACCACCACGTTGCCGCGCGCCCGCGCGCCGGCCAGCAGTGCGGTTTCCAGCGGCGCGTAGACGATGTCGTTGACCACCGCCGTCGGCGGCAGGGCCGCCAGTTCCAGCTCCAGCGGCGGCTGGCCGGTCATCCCCAGCGTGGTGGTGTTGACCAGCAGGGCGGCGCCGGCCAGCGCCTCGGCGCGCTCGGCCCAAGGCACCACGATGCCGGTGCCCAGGCTGTCGGCGAGGGTCCGCGCCCGCTGCTCGGTGCGGTTGACCAGACGAATTTCGATGACTCCGGCGTCGTGCAGCGCGACGCAGACGGCGCGGGCGGCGCCGCCGGCGCCCACCACCACCGCCGGGCCGCCGGCGGGGCGCCACCCGGGCGCGCCGCGCCGCAGGTTCTCCAGGAAGCCGAAGGCATCGGTGTTGCGGCCCTCGATGCCGCCGTCGTCGCGCACCACCAGGGTGTTGACGGCGCCGATGCGCCAGGCCAGCGGCTCGACCACATCCACCAGACTGACCGCCATTTCCTTGTGCGGCACGGTGAGGTTGGCGCCGCGGAAGCCCATCATGGGCAGGGCGCGGATGACGTCGGGGAAATCGTCGGGCCTTACCGCCAGCGGCACGTAGGCGCCGTCGATGCCGTACCGTTGCAGCCAGAAGCCGTGCAGCCGCGGCGAGCGGGAATGCCCCACCGGCCAGCCGATCACCCCCGCCAGTTTCGCCTTGCCGGATATCATGCGGGCAGCTCCCCGTTCTCGCGCAGGAAATCGAGTACCGCCAGCAGCGGCAACCCCAGCACGGTGAAGAAGTCACCCTCCACCATGACGAACAGCTGGGCGCCGAGGCCCTCCAGATGATAGGCCCCCACCGAGGCCAGCGCCGCCTCGCCCGCCGCCGCCAGATAGGCGTCGAGGAAGGCGTCGGAAAAAGTCCGCATGGTGAGGGTTGCCGCCTCGGTGTGATGCCACAGCAGGCGGCCGTCCCGCACGGCGGCCACCGCGCTGGTCAGCCGATGGCTGCGGCCCTTCAGCGCCAGCAGGTGGGCGCGGGCATCGTCCAGGCTGGCCGGCTTGTCGAACCAGCGGCCCTCGCAGTCGAGCATCTGGTCGCAGCCCAGCACCACGGCGCCGGGATGGCGCGCCGACACCCGCATGGCCTTCAGCTCGGCCAGGGCCTCGGCGGCACGGGCGGCATTGTTGCTTTCGGCGCGGACAGCCTGCTTGACCGCCTCCTCATCCACCGCCGCCGCCTCGACGGCGAGGCGGACGCCGGCCTCTTCGAGCAGGCGGCGCCGCACCGCGCTGGCCGACGCCAGGATAATCACGACGAACCCGACTCCAGCCCGGTGTGCTGGGCGTAGAGCTGGATGATGGTGGCCGAGGCCTCCTCGATGGAGCGCCGGGTCACGTCCACCACCGGCCAGCCGTGACGCGCGAACAGGCGGCGGGCCTGCTGCACCTCCTCCTTGACCTTCTCGAACTGGGCGTAGTCGGTCTCCTCCTGCTCATTGAGCAGGCGCAGGCGGGCGCGGCGGATTTCCGACAGGCTCTTGGGGTCCTTGGTCAGCCCCACCACCAGCGGCGACTTGACGGCCTCCAGCTGCGGCGGCAGCGGCACGCCGGGAACCAGCGGGTAGTTGGCGCATTTCAGCCCGCGATTGGCGATGTACATGCAGGTGGGCGTCTTCGAGGTGCGCGACACGCCCACCAGCACGATGTCGGCGTCCTCGAGGTCCTCCATCAACTGCCCGTCGTCGTGCGACAGGGTGAACTGCATGGCGTCGATGCGGCTGAAATATTCGGCGTCCAGCTGATACTGGCGGCCGGGGGTATGCTGCATCTCGACCCCGAGATGGCCGGCCAGCGCCGCCATGGCGGGGTCGAGCAGGGCAATGCACGGCACCTTGAGGTGACGGCAGGCCTCCTCGAGCACGCCGCGCACGCCGCCATCCACCACGGTGAACAGCACGATGCCGGGATGCTCCTCGATGCCGGCGATGACGCGCTCGACCTGACCCTGGGTGCGCACCAGCCACCAGTTGTGCTGGATGGGGTGGACACCCTCGAACTGGGCCATGCAGGCACGGGCCACCGAGGCAACGGTTTCACCGGTGGCATCGGAGACGAGATGGAGGTGGAAGCTGGTCATGGCCTGTGGGTAAGTGGCATTTCCGGGGATAACCGGGGGTCGGCGGGGAAGGGCGAACTTCCGTCCCCATCCGGGTCCCGGCGATGAACATGGGCACCCCCCTGTCCAAAACCGGGGGGTGCCGGCCGGAGGATAGCGTGAATCGCCATCCGTGGCATTCGATTTCCCCGCCTTTCCCGGCGTTCACGCTATGGCTTTCGGCAGGCGGCTCAGGGGGTTGCGGATGACGGCCGCGAGTTTTCCACACCGGCAACCACCGACGCGACCCTTCGGGATGAGGCTGGGGAAAATATGGGGACAAACGCCAATCCCCATCTTCCACAGGCACCCACTAAGTACAGCCACCTTTCCTAAAAGAACTAAAGACTGTATGACGTTCACCGGAAACCCCCGGCCCAGAGGCTCCCCGTGACCGACCACTCCCCACCGACGAAGCGCTTCCTCCGCGCCCTGGCCGGCGAGATTCCGACACCACCGCCATTCTGGCTGATGCGCCTGGCGGGACGCTACCTGCCGGAATACCGCGAGACCCGGACCCGCGCCGGCAGCTTCCTCGACCTGTGCTACAATCCCGCCTTGGCCTCGGAAGTCACCCTGCAGCCGCTGCGTCGCTACGGCTTCGACGCCGCCATCCTGTTCAGCGACATTCTGGTGATCCCCGACGCGCTCGGACAGAAAGTCGCCTTCCGCGAGGGCGAAGGTCCGGTGTTGACGCCCATTCGCTCGGCAGGAGATCTGAGCGGTCTCGACGCTGCGGGACTGCACCGGCATCTCGCGCCGGTCTACGAGACCGTCAAGACCCTGTCCCAGGCCATCCCGCCCACCACCGCCCTGATCGGCTTCGCCGGCGCGCCCTGGACGGTGGCGACCTACATGGTCGAGGGTGGCGGCTCCAAGGACTTCGCCCATACCAAACGGCTGATGTGGTCCGAGCCGGAGACCTTCGCCCGGCTGATGGAGTTGCTGACCGCGGCCACCGGCGACTACCTGATTCGCCAGATCGACCACGGCGCCGAGGCCATCCAGGTGTTCGACACCTGGGCCGGTGCGCTGCCCGAGGAGCAGTTCGAACGCTGGGCCATCGCACCGATGCGGACCCTGGTCGAGCGTATCCGGAGCGAACGGCCGGGCATCCCCGTGGTGGGCTTTCCGCGCCAGGCCGGTATCCTCTACGAGCGCTACGTCGCCGAAACCGGCGTCGACGGCATTTCGCTGGATTCGTCGGTGCCCCTGGCCTGGGCGGCGGAACGGCTGCAGCCCAAATGCACGGTGCAGGGGAACCTCGACCCCATCCTGGTGGTGGCGGGCGGCGCGGCCATGGACGCCGGCATCGACCACATCCTCAGGACGCTGGGCCGCGGCCGCTTCGTCTTCAACCTCGGCCACGGCATCGTGCCGCAGACACCGCCGGAGAACGTGGCGCGGCTGGCCGAGCGGGTGAAGGGGTGGCGGGGCTAGATGAGCGACGCCACAGCGGCCAAGACGGCGGTCGTTCTGTTCAACCTGGGCGGACCCGACAGTCCCGAGGCGGTCGAGCCATTCCTGTTCAACCTGTTTTCCGACCCGGCGATCATCGGTGTCCCCCAGCCCATCCGCTGGCTGATCGCCAAGCTGATCGCCAAACGCCGCGCTCCCATCGCCCGTGGCATCTATGCCCGCATCGGTGGCCGCTCGCCACTGCTGGCGGAGACGGTGGCGCAGGCCCGCGCCCTGGAATTGGCGCTGGGGACCGACTGGCGCTGCTTCATCGCCATGCGCTACTGGCACCCGATGACCGACGAGGCGGTGTGGGCGGTCAAGCATTGGGGCGCCGAGCGGGTGGTGCTGCTGCCGCTCTATCCCCAGTTCTCCACCGCCACCACCGGATCTTCGGTGGCGGCCTGGCATGAGGCGGCGCGGCGCGGCGGGCTGGATCTGCCGACGCAGGTGGCCTGCTGCTATCCCGACCTGGGGGGGCTGGTGTCGGCCATGGCGGAGTTGGTCCGGACCGGCCACGAAGCGGCGTCGCACAGCGGGCGGCCACGGGTGCTGTTCTCGGCCCACGGCTTGCCCAAGAAGGTGATAGACCGCGGCGACCCTTACCAGAAGCAGGTGGAACGCACCGCTGCCCTGGTGGCGGCGATGACCGGCATCGCCATGCTGGACTGGGTGGTGTGCTATCAAAGCCGGGTGGGTCCGCTGGAATGGATCGGCCCCTCCATCGAGGACGAGCTGGAGCGTGCCGGCCGTGACCGTGTCCCGGTGGTGGTGGTGCCGGTGGCCTTCGTTTCCGAACATTCCGAGACCCTGGTGGAGCTCGATATCGAATACCGTCACCGCGCCACGGCCCTGGGGGTGCCGGCCTATGTGCGGGTGCCGGCGGTGGGCTGCCATTCCGACTTCATCGCCGGCTTGGCCGAGGTGGCGCGTTCGGCCGGCCGCAACGCCGGCACCGCCTGCGCCGCGCTAGGCTGCGGCTGTCCCCTGGAGGTGGTGTGATGCTGTCGAGCCAGGCCTATCTGTGGCTCAAGGCCCTGCATGTCATCGCGGTGATCTCGTGGATGGCCGGGTTGCTCTATCTGCCGCGGCTGTTCGTCTATCACACCCAGGTGGCGAAGCGGTCCGAGGCCTCCGAACTGTTCAAGGTGATGGAGCGCCGCCTGGTCAAGGCGATCATGACCCCGGCGGCGGTAGTGGCCTGGGCCGTGGGGCTGGTGATGGCGGTGGATGGCGGCCTGTTCGTCGCCCATTGGTTCCACGCCAAGCTGCTGCTGGTGGTGCTGCTGACGGTCAGCCACGTCTTCCTGATGCGCTGCAAGGACGACTTCGCCGCCGACCGCAACCGGCGCAGCCAGAAGTTCTTCCGCATGGTCAATGAGGTCCCCACCCTGCTGATGATCGGCATCGTCATCCTGGTGATGACCAAGGCGTTCTGACGGCTCGGGGCATTTTGGCGTTTGACAGTGGGCGGGCCTTTGGCTAAAGGTTGGCGAAGACTAGGGCATCCGCCCGATTTTCCAAATTTTCCACACCCGCGCCGGATCACGACATCCGTCCTCCGACAATCGGCATCAGGCTGGACTCAGTCGCAACGATGCCGGCCATCCGGGCGCCATACCTCCCAAACGGACACCCTCCATGCATCTTCAGGATCTCAAGAGAAAAACCCCGGCCGAACTGCTTGGCTTCGCTGAGGAGCTGCAGATCGAGAACGCCAGCACGCTCCGGAAGCAGGACATGATGTTCGCTATCCTGAAGCAGTTGGCCGACAACGACACGCCCATCTACGGCGACGGTGTGCTGGAGATTCTGCAGGACGGCTTCGGGTTCCTGCGCTCGCCGGAGGCCAACTACCTGCCCGGTCCCGACGACATTTACGTCTCGCCCAGCCAGGTGCGGCGCTTCAGCCTGCGTACCGGCGACACCGTCGAGGGCCAGATCCGCTCGCCCAAGGACGGCGAGCGCTATTTCGCCATGCTGAAGGTCAACACCATCAATTTCGAGCCGCCGGAAAACGTGCGGCACCGCATCAACTTCGACAACCTGACGCCGCTCTATCCCGACGAGAAGCTCAAGCTGGAAATCGAGGACCCCACCAAGAAGGACCTCACCACCCGGGTGATCGACCTGGTGGCGCCGTGCGGCAAGGGCCAGCGCGCGCTGATCGTGGCGCCGCCGCGGACCGGCAAGACGGTGATGCTGCAAAACGTGGCGCACGCCATCGCCGCCAACCATCCCGAGGTCTACCTCATCGTGCTGCTGATCGACGAGCGCCCCGAGGAGGTCACCGACATGGCCCGCTCGGTCAAGGGCGAGGTCATCAGCTCCACCTTCGACGAGCCGGCCTCGCGCCACGTCCAGGTCACCGAGATGGTGCTGGAGAAGGCCAAGCGGCTGGTCGAGCACAAGCGCGACGTGGTGATCCTGCTGGACTCCATCACCCGCCTGGCCCGCGCCTACAACACCGTGGTGCCGTCCTCGGGCAAGGTCTTGACCGGCGGCGTCGATGCCAACGCCCTGCAACGGCCCAAGCGCTTCTTCGGCGCCGCCCGCAATATCGAGGAAGGCGGTTCGCTGACCATCATGGCCACCGCGCTGATCGATACCGGCTCGCGCATGGACGAGGTGATCTTCGAGGAGTTCAAGGGCACCGGTAACTCGGAAATCATCCTCGACCGCAAGCTGTCGGACAAGCGCACCTTCCCGGCCATCGACATCACCCGCTCCGGCACCCGCAAGGAAGAATTGCTGGTGGATAAGGGCGTGCTGTCGAAGATGTGGGTGCTGCGCCGCATCCTGATGCCCATGGGCGTCGTCGATGCCATGGAGTTCCTGGTGGACAAGCTGAAGCAGTCCAAGAGCAACAGCGACTTCTTCGAGGCGATGAATTCATAAGGTATGGATGGGAGCGCGGGCATCTCGCCCGCTTTTTCCTTAAGCGGGCGAGATGCCCGCGCTCCAAGTCTGTTTGCTCACCCCTCGTCCTGACCCGCCACCGGCCTGACGCGGGTCTGGCGCTCGGCGCGGCGCTTCCAGGCGTCGGGGTCTTCCTCGACGTCCTTCTTTCTGGTCACCAGCCGCTTGGGGAAGAAATAGGCGAAGGCCGCGCCGCCCAGGATGGCCGGCATCACCACGATGGCCAGCCGTTCCACCAGATTGTAGAACGTGTCGCGGTGGGTCTTGATGACGATGGCTTCCTTGCACTCGTAGCGCTTCTGGAAACTGCCTTCGCAATCGCGCAGCCGGTCCTGCACGTCGGCCGAGGAGTGGGTCTGAAGCTCGCGCTCGGGGATGGCCGAAAACTGCCACCAGCCGGCATAGACCATCCACATCAGGCTGGCCGCCGTGATCGTCCACCGCGCGGTTTCGCGCACGCGCCTGTCCATTGCCGCCTCCTCGGGTCCCCACCTGACTCCGTCCCGGACGGCAGTCTAATACGGGAACCGCCGGCTGGCTAGGGCAGCAGCACGGTGGAGCCGGTGGTCTTGCGGGCTTCCAGGTCGCGGTGGGCCTGGGCCGCCTCCGACAGCGGATAGGTCTGGTTGACCTCGACACGCACGAAGCCGCGCTCGACCACGTCGAACAGCTCGGCCGCCGAGGCCACCAGATCCTCGCGCTTGGCGGTGTAGGTCATCAGGCTGGGGCGGGTGAGGAACAGCGAGCCCTTGGCCGCCAGCAGGGCGGTATCCAGCGGCGGCACCTTGCCGGACGACTGGCCGAACGAGACCAGCATGCCCAGCGGCCGCAGGCAGTCGAGGCTGCCCATGAAGGTGTCCTTGCCCACCGAGTCGTAGACCACCGGCACCAGGGCGCCGCCGGTCAGCTCGCGCACCCGCTCGACGAAGTTCTCGCGGCTGTAGACGATGGCATGGTCGCAGCCATGGGCACGGGCCAGCTCGGCCTTGGCGTCGGAGCCGACGGTGCCGATCACCGTGACGCCGAGATGCTTGGCCCACTGGCACATCATCAGCCCGACGCCGCCGGCCGCGGCATGCACCAGGATGGTGTCGCCGGCCTGCACCCGGTAGGTGCGGCGCAGCAGGTACTGGGCGGTCATGCCTTGCAGCATCACGGCGGCGGCCTGGCGGTCGTCGATGTCCTTGGGCAGGGCGGCCAGGCGATGCGACGGCATCAGACGGCGCTCGGCATAGGAGCCGGGCGGTGGATTGGCATAGGCGACGCGGTCGCCGACGCGGACCTCGCCGACGCCATCGCCCACCGCCTCGACCACGCCGGCCCCCTCCATGCCCAGGATTGCCGGCAAGGATAGCGGATAGAGGCCGCTGCGGTGATAGACATCGATGAAGTTCAGCCCCACCGCGGTGTGGCGCACCAGCGCCTCGCCGGGGCCGGGGTCACCGACCGTGATGTCCTCCCAGCGCATGACCTCGGGTCCGCCGAATTGGTGGATGCGGATGGCCTTGGTCATGGCTGTTTCCCCTCCAGTCGAAGCAGGAATCGTTTGGTGTCCACCCCGTCCATGCCGGAATAGCCGCCGAGGCAGCCGTTGCCGCCCAGCACGCGGTGGCAGGGGATGATGATGGGAATGGGATTGCGGCCGCAGGCACTGCCCAAGGCGCGCGCCGCGGTCCCCAACTCCGCCGCCACGTCGCCATAGGTGCGGGTGGTGCCGAAGGGAATGGCGGCCAGCGCCTGCCAGACCCGCTTCTGGAAGACGGTGCCGAATGGCGCCAGCGGCAGGTCGAACACCCGACGCCGACCGTCGAAATACTCCTCCAACTGGTCGCGGGCCCGCAACAGCAGAGAGGTTTCCTCGCTGTCGGGCGGCCAGCCCCAGTCCAATGAGACGATGACGCCGTCCTCTTCGGACAGGGTGAGGGGCCCGATCGGGCTGTTGAAGGCGAGCTGAGGCATGGCGCGATTCTATCCCGACGAGAGGGCTTCCTGCAACCGTGTGGCGTCGACGATGGGGGCGGAGCAGGTGAAGGCGTGGCAGACATAGGCGGTGGGGCGGCGCTCGACCATGTCTTTGCCGTGGGCGGGGTGACGCTCGGGCAGGGCGGTGCCGTCGCCCGCGCGGATCAGCGACAACGTCGTCGCCGGCGCCTCGGCCACCGCCTGCAGCAGCGCGTCGGCAGTCGCGCCGGGCGGGCCGACCACCACCACCTGGGTGGGACGGCTCACCAGCTCGAAGGCGCCGAGCAGCGCCGTCATGCTGGCGAACTGTTCGGACGCCGCCGCCGAGAACGCCGCCACGGTGGCGTCGGCCAGGTCGCGCCAGCCAGCCGCGCCGGTGGCCAGCCACAGCCGCGCCAGCGCCTCGGCCATGGCGCCGTTGCCCGAGGGCGTGGCGCCGTCGAAGGCCGGCTTGCCGCGCACCACCACGTCGGCGGCGTCGTCGGCCGAGAGGAACCAGCCGCCGGATGCCCCGTCCCAATGGTGGCGGCGGGCGGCGGCCGCCCAGGCGGCGGCCTGCTCCACCAGCCCGGCCTCGCCGGTGACCTCGGCCAAGGCCAGGGCGGCGCGGATCATCTGGGCGTAGTCGTCGATCACCGAGGCGCTACCTCGCCGGCCGAAGCGCATGGAATGGGCCAGACGGTCGTGGGGCAGGCTCATGCGGCGCCGCACCGCCTCGAAGGCGGTACGGGCGGCGTCGATCCAGCGCGGCATGGCGAAGGTGAAGCCGGCCCCCGCCAACGCGGTGATCATCATGCCGTTCCAGTCGGCCAGCACCTTGTCGTCGCGATCCGGCCGCACCCGCGCCTCGCGCACCCGCCACAACACGGCGCGGGCGTCGGCCAGCATCTCGTCGACTCCCACCGGCTGGTTGGGGTGGTTGCGGTGCAGGATGGTGCGGCCCTCCCAGTTGCCGCCCGGCCGCACGTCGTAGGCCTGGCAGAAGTAGCGGGCCGCGTCCTCGTCGAGGTGGGTGGCGATCTCCTCGGCGGTCCAGGTGTAGAAGCGGCCCTCCTCGCCCTCGCTGTCGGCATCCAGGGTGGCGGCGAAGGCGCCGTCCTCGGCGATCATCTCGCGCAGCACCCATTCCGCGGCCTCGGCGACCCGAGCGCGGTAGAGCGGATTGCGGGTGCCTTTCCACACCAGGGTCAACAGCTCGATCAGCTGGGCGTTGTCGTAGAGCATCTTTTCGAAATGCGGCGCCAACCAGGCCTCGTCGGTGGAATAGCGCATGAAGCCGCCGCCGAGGTGGTCGCAGATGCCGCCGAAGCAGATGTGGTCGAGCGTCAGCGTCACCGCCTCGCGCAGGCGCTCGTCGCCGCTGCGCCAGCCGGCCTTCCACAGGAACTGGAACAGCCCCGGCTGGGGGAATTTGGGCGCTCCCATCAGACCACCGTGTTCGGGGTCGAGCAGGCGCAGCACCTGACCGGCGCAGCGGTCCAGCATCTCCTGCGAAAGCTCGCCGGCGCCGGGCGCACGGGCCTCGGCCTCAAGGCCGGCGCGCATGGCGGCGACGTTCTGGCCGACGCGGTCGGGCTCGGTCTTCCAGGTGGCGGCCACCGAGTGCAGCACGTCGGGGAAGCCGGGACGGCCCCAGCGCGAGGTGGGCGGGAAATAGGTGCCGCCCCAGAACGGCTCGCCGGCCGGCGTCAGGAACATGGTGAGCGGCCATCCGCCCTGCTGCCCCATCATGGTCAGCGCCTGCTGATAGAGGGCATCGAGGTCGGGCCGCTCCTCGCGGTCGACCTTGATGGGGACGAACAGCTCGTTCATCAGTCCGGCGGTGGCGGGGTCCTCGAAGCTCTCATGCGCCATGACGTGGCACCAGTGGCAGGCGGCATAGCCCACCGACAGCAGAATGGGCTTGTTGGCCGCCTTGGCCTCGGCGAGAGCCTGCGTTCCCCACGGCCGCCACGCCACCGGGTTGTCCTTATGCTGGAGGAGGTAGGGGCTGGTCTCTTGGGCCAGGAGGTTGGCTGCCATCGGGGTACCTCGGGCGGGCGGGCGTTGCACGTAAGGGTTCAAAGGCTTAGTTTGGGTTGCCGACATCGAATCACAAGAACGAGATGCCAGGGAGATGGCGCCATGAAAATCACTCTGGACGTGGACTGCACCCCGGAAGAAGCGAGGTCCTTCTTTGGCTTGCCCGATGTCAAGCCGATGCAGGACGCGGTCATGAAGGAGATCCAGGACCGCATGACCGCCAACCTGCAGGCCATGGATCCCGAAACCATGATCAAGACCTGGCTGCCCGCCGGGGTCCAAGGCATGGAGCAGATGCAAAAGATGTTCTGGGCCCAGTTCACCGGCACCCCCCGCAAGCGCGAAACGACTGCATGACCGATCCAGCCCCCTTTTATCGTGTCCACGTCTTCGCCTGCACCAATCGCCGCCCCGACGGCCATGCCCGCGGCTCTTGCGCCGGCCGCGGCTCCGAGCGGCTGCGCGATTACATGAAGGCGCGCGCCAAGGAGCTGGGCCTCGGCGATGTCCGCATCAATTCGGCCGGCTGTCTCGACCGCTGCGAGCTGGGGCCGGTGATGGTGATCTATCCCGAAGGCGTCTGGTACGCCTATCGCTCCACCGCCGACGTCGACGAAATCCTGCGGGTCCATGTGGTGGAGGGCGGCCGGGTGGCGCGGCTGATGCTGCAGCCGGATGCCCGGCCGGCGCTGTAATTCCATGGAGCGCGGGCGTCTCGTCCGCCCCGGAAACGCCTTTAGCGGGCGGGACGCCCGCGCTCCAGTGAGCCGCCGGCAATGACCACCCGTGACACTATCTACGCCTTGGCCAGCGGGGCCGGCCGCGCCGGGGTGGCGGTGTGGCGGCTGTCGGGGCCACGGGCCGGCCTCGCCCTGGAACGGCTGGCCGGCCGGCTGCCGCCGCCCCGCGTCGCGGCGCGTGTCCGTCTCGGCGACATCGACGACGGCCTGGCGCTGTGGTTCCCGGCGCCCCACAGCTTCACCGGCGAGGACGTGGCCGAGCTGCAGCTGCATGGCGGCCGCGCCGTGGCCGCCGCTCTTTCCGAGGCGCTGAATGGGCTGGGCCTGCGGCCGGCCGAGGCGGGCGAGTTCAGCAAGCGCGCCTTCCTCAACGGCAAGCTCGACCTCACCCGCGCCGAGGCCATCGCCGATCTGGTGGAGGCCGAGACCGCCGCCCAGCGGCGTCAGGCGTTGCGGCAGATGGATGGCGCCCTGGCCAGGCTGACCGATCGATGGCGGGCGCGTCTGGTGGCGGCGCTGGCGCATCTCGAAGCGGTGATCGATTTCGCCGACGAGGGCATTCCCGACGCGGTGCTGGCGCAGGCGGCGGGGGAGGTGGCCGCCCTGGCCGCCGAACTGTCCGCCCACCTCGCCGACGGCCATCGCGGCGAGCGGCTGCGCGACGGCGTCCACATCGCCATCCTGGGGGCGCCCAATGCCGGCAAGTCCAGCCTGCTGAACCGGCTGGCCGGTCGCGATGCCGCCATCGTCTCCCACCACGCCGGCACCACCCGCGACGTGGTCGAGGTCCATCTCGACCTGGGCGGCTGGCCGGTGGTGGTGGCCGATACCGCCGGCCTGCGCGAGGCGGGCGAGGAGGTCGAGGCCGAGGGCATCCGCCGCGCCCTGGCCCGCGCCGAGACCGCCGACCTCAAGCTGGCGGTGTTCGACGCCGGCCGGCTGCCCGAGCTCGATCCGCATACCCTGGCGGTGGTGGACGGCGCCACGCTCTCGGTGGTCAACAAGATGGACGTCGCCGCCGGCCCGCCGCCCCCCGGCATGCTGCCGATCTCGGCCCGCAGCGGCGACGGCCTCGACACCCTGGTGGCGCGGCTGGAGCAGGAGGTCGCCGCCCGCATGGCGGCCGCCGCCCCCGCCGTGCTGACCCGCGCCCGCCACCGCGCCGCCGTCGAGGACTGCGTCGCGGCGCTCCGGCGCTTCGACCCCTCGCCGGGCATGGAACTGGCCGCCGAGGACCTGCGGCTGGCGGCCCGCGCCCTGGGCCGCATCACCGGCCGCATCGACGTCGAGGACGTGCTGGACGTGGTGTTCGCCGAGTTCTGCATCGGCAAGTGAGGGGCGCCCGCGCTCCAAACGTCGTCGGTGTCTCTTGATAAGTCGATGGCCACTAGGGCATGGTGCCGCGACCATTACCCTTGGGGCCGTTTCACGTGAAACAGAACGTCGACGTCATCGTGGTGGGGGCGGGGCATGCCGGCTGTGAGGCCGCCGCCGCCGCGGCGCGCACGGGCGCCCGCACCCTGCTGGTCACCCAGCGGCTGGAGACGGTCGGCGAGATGTCGTGCAACCCGGCCATCGGCGGCCTCGCCAAGGGCCAGCTGGTGCGCGAGATCGACGCGCTCGACGGGCTGATGGGCCGCGTCATCGACCGGGCCGGCATCCAGTTCCGCATGCTCAATCGCAGCAAGGGACCGGCCGTCCAGGGGCCGCGCGCCCAGGCCGACCGCAGGCTCTATCGCCAGGCCATGCGGACCCTGCTGGACGAGCAGGACAATCTGGCGCTGCTCGCCGCCTCGGTGGAGGACCTGGAGCTGCGCGCCGGCCGGGTGGCGGCGGTGGTTCTGGCCGACGGCCGCCGCCTCGGCTGCGGCGCGGTGGTGCTGACCACCGGCACCTTCCTGCGCGGCCTGATCCATCTCGGTGAGCGCACCTGGCCGGCCGGGCGCATGGGCGACGCGCCGTCCGCCGGCTTGTCGGCGACGCTGGAGCGCTGCGGCTTCGCGCTGGGCCGCCTGAAGACCGGCACCCCGGCGCGGCTGGACGGCCGCACCATCGACTGGGCCGGCCTGGAGATGCAGCCGGGCGACGCGCCGCCGCGGCCGTTCTCGTTCCTTACCGAGCGCATCACCACGCCGCAGGTGGCCTGCGGCATCACCGCCACCACGCCCTCGACGCACGCCATCATCCGC
This sequence comes from Magnetospirillum sp., assembly GCA_016183945.1. Next base: position 3,685 of record JACPDP010000025.1, on the reverse strand, counting down.
GCCAACCTGCGGCGGGCGCCGATGTATTCGGGCCAGATCACCAGCACCGGGCCGCGCTATTGCCCCAGCATCGAGGACAAGGTGGTGCGCTTCGCCGAGCGCGACCGCCACCAGATTTTCCTCGAGCCCGAGGGACTCGACGACCACACCGTCTATCCCAACGGCATCTCGACCTCGCTGCCGGAGGAGGTCCAGCTTGCGATCCTCGCCAGCATCCCAGGTCTGGAGCGGGTGAAGATGGTGCGGCCCGGTCCCCGGGCTGGAGCGGGCCGAGATCCTGCGGCCGGGCTACGCCATCGAATACGACTTCGTCGATCCGCGCGAGCTGGAGCCGACGCTGGAGACCCGCCGGGTGGCCGGGCTGTTCCTGGCCGGTCAGATCAACGGCACCACCGGCTATGAGGAGGCGGCGGCGCAGGGGCTGCTGGCCGGCGTCAATGCCGCCGTGACCGCGGGGGAGGATGGGACGGGCGTTGGTGGGAGTGGACGGGGCAGGGGCCTGACGCTGGATCGGGCCGACGCCTATATGGGGGTGCTGGTGGACGATCTGGTGACGCTGGGGACGGTCGAGCCCTACCGCATGTTCACCTCGCGGGCCGAATACCGGCTGCTGCTGCGCGCCGACAATGCCGATCTGCGGCTGACCCCCAAGGGCGAGGCGGCGGGGTGTGTGGGGGCGGCACGATCGAACCGCTTCCGTAAGAAATCCACCGCCCTGGAGGCGGCGCGCCAACTGCTTCGGGAGTTGCGGGCCTCGCCCACCGTGCTGGCCCGCGCCGGGCTGGAGGTCAACCGCGACGGCATGGTGCGCAGTGCCCTGGATATCCTGGGCTATCCCGGCATCGACCTGGCGCGGCTGGCGCTGCTGTGGCCGGAGCTGGGCGGCTTTGCCCCCGACGTGGCCGAGCAGTTGGAGATCGAGGCCCGCTATGCCGGCTATCTCGGCCGCCAGGAGGCCGACATCCGCGCCTACCGGCGCGAGGAGAGGCTGGGTCTGGGGGCGGCGGTGGATTACGACGCCATCGGCTCGCTATCGAACGAGGTGCGCCACAAGCTGAAGGCGGCCCGCCCGGCCACCCTGGCGGCGGCGGCGCGCATCCCCGGCGTCACCCCGGCGGCGTTGACGGCGCTGCTGGCGCATGTGAAGAAGGGGGCGGTGGCGTGAGGGTGGCGCCCCAACCTATAGCGTTTCACGTGAAACAGACCACAGCATAACGGAGTGACTTGTGGGACCCGATGAGTTCGCCACCACACTTGGTGTTTCACGTGAAACAACCGAGCGCCTCGGCGCCTACGCCGATCTGCTGGTCAAGTGGCAGGCCCGCATCAATCTGGTCGGCCCCGATACGCTGCCGCAGCTGTGGCGGCGGCACATGCTCGATTCGGCACAACTGCTGGCGCTGATTCCGCCGACGGCCCGCCGGGTGGTGGACCTCGGCAGCGGCGCCGGCTTCCCTGGACTGGTGCTGGCGCTGCTGGGGGCCCCCGACGTGCACCTGGTCGAGAGCGACGCCCGCAAATGCGCCTTCCTGCGCGAGGCCGCCCGGGTCGGCGGCACCCCGGTGACGGTGATCAACCGCCGCATCGAGCAGGTGCCGCCGCTGGCCGCCGATGTGGTGACCGCCCGCGCCCTGGCGCCGCTGGCGCGATTGCTGGAGTGGGCGGCGCCGCACCTCGCCCCGGGGGGAATTTGCCTGTTCCTGAAGGGGCGCGGCAGTGAAGACGAATTGACCCAGGCATCGAAAGATTGGAATATCACCCTCGACCGGGTCCCCTCCCTTTCGGACCCCTCCGGACTCATCCTTTACCTGAAAGAGGTCTACCGTGGTCGAGCCTAGCAAAGCCACCCGCGTCATCGCTATTGCCAACCAGAAGGGCGGCGTGGGCAAGACCACCACCGCCATCAATTTGGCCACCGCCATGGCGGCGACACGCAAGTCGGTGCTGATCATCGACCTTGATCCCCAGGGCAATGCCAGCACCGGCCTCGGCATCGACCGCTCGGCGCGGGCGGTGAATTCGTACCATGTGCTGATCGGCGAAGCGACGCTGGCCGACTCGGTGCTGCCCACCGAGATTCCCGGCCTGTCCGTCGTGCCGTCCGGGGTCGACCTGTCGGGCGCCGAGATCGAGTTGGTGGAGATGCCGCGTCGCGAGATGCGGCTGCGCGAATCGCTGGCCGAGACCCTGACCGCCTATGACTACGTGCTGATCGATTGCCCGCCGTCGCTCAACCTGCTGACGCTGAACGCCCTGGTGGCGGCCCAGGCGGTGATGGTGCCGCTGCAGTGCGAGTTCTTTGCGCTGGAAGGCGTCAGCCACCTGGTCAAGACCATCGAGGCGGTGCGCCAGTCCTTCAATCCCGACCTCGAACTGCAGGGCATCGTCCTGACCATGTTCGACAAGCGCAACAACCTGTCCGACATGGTGGCCGCCGACGTGCGCGGGTTCTTCGGCGACAAGGTCTACAAGACGGTGATCCCGCGCAACGTGCGGGTCTCCGAGGCGCCGTCGCACGGCAAGCCGGTGCTGCTCTACGACCTCAAATGTGCCGGGGCGGAGGCCTATGTCCATCTCGCTTCGGAAGTGCTGAAGCGCGAGCGCGAGCTGAGGGCTTAAGACGGTGGCCGAAGAAAAACGAAAGAGCCTGGGCCGCGGCCTGTCGGCCCTGCTGGGTGAGAGCGCCGCCAGCGCCATCGCCGCCGTCACCTCCGCCACTCTGCCGCCCGAGGGCGCCGCCGCCGCCGGCATCCCGGCGGTCAAGGGCCTGCGCCTGCTGCCGGTCGAGCAGCTGAGGCCGGGCAAGTACCAGCCGCGTCGCACCTTCGACGACGAGCGCATCTCCGACCTGGCCGAATCCATCCGTGAGAAGGGCATCCTGCAGCCGCTGCTGGTGCGTCCCATCGAGGGCGGCTTCGAGATCATCGCCGGCGAACGCCGCTGGCGCGCCGCCCAGCGCGCCCAGCTGCACGAGGTGCCGGTCATCGTGCGCGAGCTGTCCGACCGCGAGGCCCTCGAGGTCGCGTTGGTGGAGAATTTGCAGCGCCAGGACCTGTCGCCGCTGGAGGAAGCCGACGGCTACCGCCGCCTGATGGACGACTTCTCCCACACCCAGGAGGAGCTGGCCAAGGCGGTGGGCAAGAGCCGCAGCCACGTCGCCAACATGATCCGCCTGCTGGCGCTGCCCGATCCGGTCAAGCTGATGCTGGAAAAGGGCGAGCTGACCGCCGGTCACGCCCGCGCCCTGCTCACCGCCGCCGAGCCCGTCAAGCTGGCGCGCGACGTGGTCGGCCGCCACCTCAACGTCCGCCAGACCGAAAAGCTGGTGGGCGAGGCCGGCAAGGCCAAGGCGGTCAGCGGCGGCCGGCCGCCGGCCGCCAGGGATGCCGACACCGCGGCGCTGGAGCGCGACCTGACCAATTCCTTGGGCGTCAAGGTCACCATCCGGTCCCTCGGCAAGGGCGGCGAGCTGACCATCCACTATGGTTCGCTGGAACAGCTCGACGACGTGCTGTCGCGGCTGACGGGGAGCTGAGGGGGGAGCGATCTCACCACGGATCAGTTTTCTTGACGTCAGGAATCCCCGCGTGATTCAAGGAGTCCGCCCTTGATGGAGCGGAGGCGTGGGGATGGGGGGAATCGAGCGTTTGGCCGAGTCGATCTCGGCAGATTTGGCGGCGCGGCT
>JACPDP010000017.1 GCA_016183945.1 Magnetospirillum sp. | reverse complement strand
GAGATCGACTCGGCCAAACGCTCGATTCCCCCCATCCCCACGCCTCCGCTCCATCAAGGGCGGACTCCTTGAATCACGCGGGGATTCCTGACGTCAAGAAAACTGATCCGTGGTGAGAATGCGAATGGCGAGACTCTTGGTTTTTTTGCGATTTTAGGTTATGGTGAATCGCCAGCGCACAGAATGGTGCGGCGCCGCCCGGTTCGGACGGCCGACGACGAGAGAAGGGTATGTCCATGGTGAACGTCGATATCACGGCGCCGGCTCAGCGTGTCCAGACGCCGGCCATCCAGCAGCAGCAGCATTCGCACGATCAGCAACAGCTCAAGGAGCGTCCGCCCGTCCAGGACGCCGTTGCCCTGTCGACCGACGCCAAGAAGGCGCTGAAGGAACTCCTCGAAGGTCAGACCATCGCCGAAGCGTGGATGAAACACGTCATCGAGGATTCTCGGGACAAGACCCTGGACACATCGGAATCCCAGAACGATCCCAACAAGGATAAAGAGGACGACAAGGACAAGAATTGGCGTCAGCAGACCAACGGCGCGATCAATTCCATGGTTGCCGACCTGGGCTGGCTGCTGGATGTGCTGGGGGTCGACGGCATCAATACCGATAAACTGCTGGGCTATTTGCAGGGCCGCGCCGAGAGCGACATCGGCCAGGCGTATCCGATCATCGAGACCGTGGTCCTCCAGGCGCCGCGCGCCAACACGGTGCCCGCCATCTTTGTCGAGGACCTCGACGTTACCGTGAGCAAGGGCACGGTGTCCGAGGTCAAGGTCAAGCGGGTTACGCTCACCACCGTCCACGGCAGCACCAAGGACCGCATCTCCGACCAGTCCAAGCCCTTGGTGGTGGACGCCGGCGGCAAGTTGCAGACGGTCCGCGGCACCGCGCTGGGAGAGGACAATTCGGTGTCGATCACCGCGGAAGCCCGCCCCGAGCAAACCGATCGCACCACGGAACGGATGCTCCGGGACGGCACCTCGTCGACGGACGTCCGCCACGGTCTGCTGATCGTGCGCGAAGGCGGCCGGCCGCAGCCGAACAACCCCTTCCGCCTCCGGCTCGACGCCCTGATGCCGCTGCCCGAAGGCAGCATCGACGGCAAGTAGGGCCGCCGGCCAGCGCGGTGAATTAGCGACGGCGGCTCACCAGCCGCCGCGCTCCAGCCATTTCTTGACCATCCACAGCCGGTCGGCGCCCCAGAAGGCCTCGCCATCGACCACGATGAACGGCGAGCCGAACACGCCGCGGGCGATGGCGCCATCGGTCTCGTCCTTGAGACGCTGCTTCCATTCCGGCATCTGTACGGCCTCCAGCAGCGCCGCCCGATCGACACCGAGGCCCTCGCCGATATCGGCCGCCACCGCCGCGTCGGAGACGTCGCGGTCGTCGCCGAAATAGGCCAGGAAGACAGCCTGGGCGAAGCGAATGGCCATGGCGGGATCGCCCTGGTTCAGCCACCAGAAGGCCCGCGAGGGCGCCAGCGCCCCCACTGGAAAACGGCTGGGGAAGCGCCACGGCACCTGCATGTAGCGGCCCATGCGGTCCCAGTCGTGCCTGGAGTACTCGCCCTTCAGCGGCTGGTTGACCAGCGGCTGGTTCCCCGAGGCCTTGAAGGCGGTGCCGATCATGATCGGCCGCCAGGTGACGGTGCGGCCGAAACGCTCGCCCAGCGCCTCGATCTTGATGCTGGCGAAGTAGCCGTAGGGCGATGAGAAGTCGAAATAGAAATCGATGGGCTCGGCCATGGCGGCACTCCTCCGGATCAGGCCGCAAGCCTACCAGGGAACCCGGCTGCCGTCCCAATGGAAGAACCCGCCGCTATCCTCGGCCTTCAGCCCGTCCAGCACCCGGCGCATGCCTGAGACCGCGGTGGCGGCGTCCAGCGGTGCCGAGGGGCCGCCCATATCGGTGCGGACCCAGCCCGGCGACAATGCCGCCGTGATCACCCCGCGGCCGGCCAGATCGACCGCCATGCCGCGGATGACCATGTTCAGCGCCGCCTTGCTCGCCCGATAGGCGTAGGAACCGCCAGAGGTGTTGTCGGCGATGGACCCCATCTGCGACGACACCGCGGCGATGATCTTGCGGCCGGTGAGGTGACCGGTGAAGGCCTCCGCCAGCTTTACCGGTGCCAGGGTGTTGACCCGGATCACCCGCAGAAACTCGTCGGGATCGACGTCGCCGAAATCCTGGTGTTCGCCGTAGATCCCCGCATTGTTCAACAGGATATCCAGCGACACCCCCCTGAGGGTGGATTGCAGCCGCGCCACGGCGCCGAAATCGGCGACCTCGCAAAGATGGACCTCGGCACCGGCTTCCGAAACGGCGCGACCCTTGGCCGCGTCGCGTACCGTGGCCAGCACGCGCCAGCCGTCGGCGGCGTACTGGCGGGCGAATTCAAGCCCAAGGCCGCGGTTGGCACCGGTGATCAGGATGGTGGGCATGCTCGCATCGCCTTTCATTCATTGCCCGCGCCGGGCGGGCGCACCGCCGCCGCAATGGCTTACCCCTGCGTAGGTGGGGGGCGGCGGGAGCCCGACGACGCCATTTGCCGGCGCTACCCCTTCAGCGCGGTGACCTCGATCTCGACCTTCATGCGCGGATCGACCAGGCCGCAGACGATCGTGGTGTTGGCCGGGCGGATCCCCTTGAAGGCCTTGCCCAGCACCGGGGCGATCTTCTCGAAGAAGCCGGCCTCGGTAATATAGGCTTTGACCCGCACCACGTCGGCCAGCGACGAGCCGGCCTGTTCCAGGGCGGCGGCTATGGTCGCCATGCACTGTTCGGCCTGCGCCACCACGTCGTCGGCAATCTGGCCATCCTTGAAGCCCGAGGTGCCGGACACGAACACCCAGGGGTCCTGCTGGACGGCGCGGGAATAGCCGGCCACATCTTCGAAGGAGGAACCGGAGGAAATCAGCTTGCGGGTCATGCGTATCGGTCCTTGGTCTGAGTTCGGCGGTCGTGGCCGCTCCGCCGTCTGTGTGGAACACGGACGCCACGTTTGGGTTCATAGCGAATTTATGCCGATTTTCCCAGATGCTCCGTGCCGGTCGGCATGTGGAAGGCCCTGGGCGGCACCCGGCGAGGGACGGACCGGAATTAGCCGAGAATGGGCTCGTCGAAGGGCAGCCTTCCCTCGCGGTCCTCCACCTCCAGCACCCACAGGTCCCAATCCACCTCGCGCTGGCGGGCGATGTAGGCGTCGGCCCTGTCCTCGGGCACCGGCAGCGGCCCGGTGGCGCGTAGCCAGGCCAGGCGGCCGGCGGCGTCGCGCACCTGGCTGAACACCTCGCAGCCGGCGGCGCCGCGGTTGAGCTTGACCAGCACCACGCCGGCGTCGGCGTCGCCCTTGCGCACCACCACCGCCGGAATGCCGAGGACGCCGCAGCGGCGGATCGCCGCCTGCACCCACAGGCGCGCCTTGAGCTTGGGCTCGCTCACGCGTCGACCTTGGGCGGCTCGTGCACCTCGGCACCCGCCTGCTTCATTCGTTTGCGCGCGGTCTCCCAGATGATCTCCAGCAGGCCGGCGTCATGGCCGACGAATTTGTGGAAATCACGGGCGTCGAGGATCAGCATCTGGCAGCGGGTCAGCGCCCGCACCGTGGCGGTGCGCGGACAGCGCTCGATCAGGGCGATCTCGCCGAAGAAGTCGCCGTTCTTGAGGATGAAGGTGCCGGCCCGGCCCCTCACCTCCACCTGGCCATTGACGATGAAGTACATGGATTCGCCGGTGTCGCCTTCGCGCATCAGCACCTCGCCCTTGACCGCCCGGTAGACCTTGAGCAAGGCGGCGATTTCGGCGATCTGGCTGGCCTGCAGGCGGGCGAAGAACGGCACCTTGGCCACCAGGTGCCAGGTCGAGACGAAGTTCTGCCGGCGCATTTCCTCGGCGAAGCCCGAGGCGAGAATCGAGGCCGGCAGCGCGAACATGCACAAGCCCAGCACGGCGACGACGCCCCCCAGGGTTCGCCCCAGTCCGGTGGTCGGCACCACATCGCCATAGCCCACGGTGGCCAGGGTGACGATGGCCCACCACATGGCGTGCGGGATGCTGGCAAATCCCGGATTGACGCTGCGCTCGACGAAATAGAGCACGGTCGAGGCCGAGATGCCAAGGATCAGCATGATGAACAGCGCCGCCATCAGCGGCCGCAACTCGTTCAAAACCACCGAGCCCAGGGTCTCCAGGGCGGGCGAATAGCGCGCCAGCTTGACGAAGCGAAGAATCCCGAACACGGTCTCGCCGTCGCGCGGCAGTTGGAGAATCTCGCCCAGTATGAAGGGCACCACCGCCAGAAAATCGAAGATGCCGAAGGGGCTGGTGAGATAGGCCGACAGCGCCGCCCACTCCGACTGGCCTTCGGCCGGGCGGTGCCACGCCTGCACCATGCGCAGCAGATAGTCGAGCGCCAGGACCACCAGGGTGGCGTTCTCGGCCAGCTTGACCGCCCAGCGGGTGGTGCCCCACACGTCGTCGGGCACGGTGTCGACGATGGCGACGGTGGTGGAGAGCAGGATGCAGGCGATCAACGCCGCGCGGTAAAAAGCCGCCCGTCGCGGTGGGAACGGCCCGTCGGCCAACATCCCGCCAAGCCACCCGATCATAGCCACTCCCCGACGCCACCCGCTCCATGATAGCGGCTCGCGGCGCGAAGTCACGCGCCAAGGCGATACGAGCCCGGCACTTGGAAAGCCTTTAAGGCCACGCATTAATGGGCTATCGTTCCTGCCGATAAGGACGTTCGGGGCGTTCTGCAGGGTTTCCACGTTGGGAAATGGCAGGAGGATATTGCGTTGAATATCGGCACTCGTCTGGCAGGCGGCTTCACCCTCATGCTGCTGCTCATCGCGGCGGTCGGCGGCGTCGCCATCAACAGCAACGATACCCTCAGCACGCTGACCGAGATGCTCTATCGGCATCCGTTCCACGTCACCAATTCGCTGGAGGCGGCCAACGGCCACCTCATCGACATGCGCAGCTCCATGAAGGACGTGGTGCTGGCCGACGATGCGGCGGCGGTGGAGGCGGCGGCGGCGCGGGTGGCGGAACTGGACAAGGCGGTGCTGGCCCAGTTCGCCATCACCAACGACCGCTTCCTCGGCGACAAGAAGATGGTGCAGAACATCCTCACCGCCTACGAGGCGTGGCGCCCGACTCGCAACGAGGTCATCGCGCTGGCCCGCCAAGGCAAGCGGGCCGAGGCGACGGCGCTGGCCAAGGGTAAGGCCAACGAGCAGGTGGTGACGATCCGCAAGGATGTGGATGAGGTCAAGGGCTGGGCGCACGACAAGGCCAAGGCCTTCATGACCAATGCCCAGAAAACGCGCGACGAGATCCTCACCGTGACCATCGGCCTGCTGGTGGTGAGCCTGCTCGTCGCGGTGACCGTCGCCACCGTGATCACCCGCAGCATCACCACCCCGGTCAACGCCCTCAGGCAATCCATGGACGGGCTGGCCACCGGCAACCTCGACACCGCCATTCCGGCGCAGGACCGCAAGGACGAGATCGGCCAGATGGCCAAGACCGTCGCGGTGTTCAAGCAGAACGCCATCGACAAGCGGCAATTGGAGGCCAAGCAGCGCGCAGCCGAGGAGGCCCAGAGGCAGGCAGAGGCCGAGCAGCGCGCCCGCGAGGCCGCCATTGTCGCCGAGGTGGCCGAGGTCGCCGCGGCGGCCAGCGGCGGCGATCTCGATCGCCGCATCGATCTCGCCGGCAAGGACGGATTCCTGCTGACCCTGTGCCAGGGCATCAACGGCCTGCTCGCCACCACCGCCACCGGGCTGACCGACGTCGCCACGGTGTTGCGGTCGGTGGCCCAGGGCGACCTGTCCAAGCGCATCACCGCCCAGTATGGCGGGCTGTTCGGCGTGCTGAAGGGCGACGTCAACAAGACCGCCGACACCCTGACCGACGTGGTGGCCAACATCAACCGCGCCGCCGCCGCCATCGCCGCCGCCGCCGGCGAGGTGGCCGCGGGCAGCCAGGACCTGTCCGAGCGCTCGGAGCAGCAGGCCTCGAACCTGGAGGAGACGGCGGCCTCCATGGAGGAACTGGCCGCCACGGTGCGCCAGAACTCGGCCAACGCCCAACAGGCCAACCAGTTGGCCGCCGGGGCGCGTCAGGTGGCGGCCTCGGGCGGCCAGGTGGTCACCGACGCCGTCGCCGCCATGGGCCGCATCGAGAGCTCCAGCCAGAAGATCGGCGACATCGTCGGCATGATCGACGAGATCGCCTTCCAGACCAACCTGCTGGCGCTGAACGCCGCCGTCGAGGCGGCCCGGGCCGGCGACGCCGGCAAGGGCTTCGCGGTGGTGGCGCAGGAGGTGCGCAACCTGGCGCAGCGCTCGGCACAGGCCTCCAAGGAAATCAAGACACTGATCGCCGCCAGCACCGCCCAGGTGCGTGATGGCGCCGAGTTGGTCAAGGGCGCCGGCAAGACCCTGGACGAAATCCTGATTTCGGTGAAACGGGTGGCGGACATCGTCGCAGAGATCGCCTCTGCCAGCCAAGAGCAGGCGGCAGGCATCGACCAGGTCAATGCCGCCGTCACCCAGATGGACGAAATGACGCAACAGAATGCCGCCCTGGTGGAGGAATCCACCGCCGCCGCCCATTCGCTGGAGGAGCAGTCCCAGGACCTCAACCGCCTGATGGACTTCTTCCGCACCGGGCAAAAGGTGATGGCGTAAGGGACCCCCTTAGGGCTCCCAGTAGGGCACCGGCCCGAAGCGCTGCACCAGGAAATCGACGAAGGCGCGCACCTTCAGCGACAGGTGGCGGCTGTGCGGCCACACCGCGTAGACCGTCGGCGAGCGGTTCTCATACCCCGGCAGCACCCGCAGCAAGCGCCCATCGCGCAAGTCGGGGCCGCAGATGAAGGTGGGCATGGCGGCGATGCCGGTTCCGGCCCGGGCGGCGGCCAACAACACCTCGCCGTTATTGGCGATCAGGCGGCCCGAGACCTTGACCGCCACCTCGCCGTCGGGACCGTCGAAGCGCCATTCGTCGCCGCTGGCCAGATAGGCGTAGCAGAGGCAATCGTGACGGGGGAGTTCGGCGAGACTCTGCGGCTCACCGCGGCGGGCGAGATAGTCGGGCGACGCCACCAGGACGCGGCGGTCTTCGGCAATCTTGCGTGCCACCAGGCTGGAATCGGCCAGCCGGGCGATGCGCACCGCCACGTCGAACCCCTCGTCCACCAGATCGACGATGCGGTCGTTCAAGGTGAGGTCGACCACCACGCCGGGATGCAGCGCCATGAACTCGGGAATGACGGCGGCCAGATGCATGGTGCCGAAGGTCATCGGCGCGTTGACCTTCAGCACGCCGCGCGGTTCGATCTGCAACGCCCCCACCGCCGCCTCGGCCGCCTCGGCCTCGGCGACGACGCGACGGCAGCGGTCGATCACCGCCTGACCGGCGTCGGTCAGGCTCATGCGCCGGGTGGTGCGGTTGAGCAGGCGCGCCCCCAGGCGGTCCTCCAGCGCCGAGACCTGCTTGGACACCGCCGATTTGGACAGCCCCAGCGCCCGAGCCGCCGCCGAGAAGCCGCCGCTGTCGACGACGCGAGCGAACACCGCCATGCCGGCCAGGGTGTCCAGAGTGAGTTTCGTTTCCTCCATGGAAACAATGTTGTTCTATCGGCGCCGATTGTCCAGCGACATGTGGGCCTTATATCCAGCTCGTCACCCTTGACCGAGGAGTTTTCCATGCTGGACGTCAGGCCGTTCGACAAACTGGGCCGTTTCGACAATGAGTGGCTGCATGCCCGCTACCATTTCAGCTTCGCGGACTATGCCGATCCGGCGCGCATGGGGGTGGGCACGCTGAGGGTGTGGAACGACGACCTGATCGAGCCCGGCACCGGGTTCCCGCCCCATTCCCACCGCGACATGGAGATCATCACCTACGTCCGCGAGGGCGCCATCACCCACGAGGACTCGCTGGGCAACCGAGGCCGTACCGAGGCCGGGCAGGTGCAGGTGATGAGCGCCGGCACCGGTATCCAGCACGCCGAATCCAACCAGGAGGCGGGACCGGCCCGGCTGTTCCAAATTTGGATCGTCCCGGCCGAACGTGGCCTGCCGCCGCGCTGGGAAACACGGCCCTTCCCGCGCCGGCACGGTCGCCTGCAGGTGCTGGCCTCGGGCCTGGGCGACGAGGGGGCACCGGAAATTCGCCAGGATGCCCGGGTATTGGGGGCGACGCTGGACGAGGGCGACAGCATCCGCCACCGACTCGACGGCCGTTCAGCCTATCTGGTGCCGGCCCGCGGCTCGCTGTCGGTCAACGGCATCGAGGTTCCCGAACGCTCGGGGGTGCGGATCGAGGACGAGCCGGAAATTACCCTCACCGCGACGCGGGACGCCGAGGTGGTGATCGTGGAGACGGCGTGAAGCACCACCCTTCGAGACGGCCCTCACGGGCCTCTCTCAGGATGAGGCGATGCCCCCCCGTTGCCTCACCCCGAGGAGCGCCATCGGCGCATCTCGAAGGGTGCTTCGCTCACCCGAACAGCTTGTCGATCTCGTCCTGGCTGATCGCCTTGCTTTCCAACTGCGGGCCGTTGAGCAGCTTGGCGTCCTCGTCGTGATGGTCCTCGGACAGGACCGGTACGGCATCGGCGACGTTGTCGGGACCCCAGATTTCGATCATGGCGTTGACGCGCGCCTCGACGTATTTGAGCGTGCGGACCACCTTGGTGATGCGCTGACCCGTGATGTCCTGGAAGTTGCAGGCCTCGAAGATGTTGATGATGGTCTCGCTGATATCCTCGACCACGCGACTGATATAGGGGTCGGTGCCATGCGATTGGATCTCGCGGGCCAGGCTCTCGACCTTCTCGGCGGCTTCCAGAATTTGCTGCGTGGCGCGTTCGGTGGAGCTGACGATGGCGTCGAGCTCGAAGCTCACGGCAATCAGGCGGTCGTCCTCGGAATCCCTGGGCCGCAACGCGGCGATCTCCACCTTGGTCTGCTCGATGCAGACGGCCAGCGCGCGCAGCTCGGTCTTGAGCATGTTGACCTCGGCCCGCTTCTGGCCGACGACGTCATCCTCGGCCGGGGGAGGGGCCTCTTCGCCCTTGATCAGGTGTTCGAGGTTCTTGATGTCGGTCCGCAAGCCTTCGATGGCGCGCAGCACCTCGGAACTGGAGGCCCCGCCCGCCAGGCCGGCAGCGCCGTCGCCCTTGTGGCGCTGCTGCTGTTTGAGCCACGCGACCTCGGCAGAGAACAGTTTGCGTTCGGTGGTCATGGTACCGCCATCGTCCCCTTATTTCCCCATGCCGACCTGCGGGCCGGCCCTCTCCATCCACGGTCTGTATGATTTATCCGAGACCATGATGTGTTCGGTCAACCATCTCTTGAGCAGGGTGACGACATCGTCGTCCAAGGCACCCCGCTCTCCCGCCCGGTAGCGGTCGCGCAAAGCGGCGACTCGGGCCTCCAGATCGAGATGTTCCCTGTGGTGCGCCTCCATGCCGGGCACTCCGACGGCGGCCATCATGGCCTCCTCGCGACGGAAGTGGTGCTCGACGTATTCGGCCAAAACCCCCAACACGCTGCCGACCACCTCGCGGCTCTGGCCGGTCTCGGTGGCGTCGTGCAGCTGATTCAGCAAATCGATGAGGATACGGTGATCGGAATCGAGCACGCTGTTGCCCACGCCCATCGCGTCGTTCCACGCCACCACTGCCATGGATGACCTCGCCGCTTTTCCACCCCTGTTGGATTTTATACTGAGGGGCCCGACCGGCACAAGCCGCTCGGGGGTATCGGGCTCACCACAGATCAGTTTATCCAAACCTGCCAGAGCGGCGGCAGCGACCAT
>JACPDP010000019.1 GCA_016183945.1 Magnetospirillum sp. | reverse complement strand
GGCCGATGTCGATGCGGTGGTCCATGTCGTCGGCGCGGCGATCGGTCTCGGCCCGGGTGCGCCAGATCATCCAGAACAGCCCGGCCAGCGAGGGCATCTCGACCGCGGTGATCCACCACATCAGGTCGATGGTCCAGTGCGTGTTGTTGTCCATGGGGATGACTCCTAGAGGTCGAATTCGGTGGGGACGGTGAGGCTGCCGCCGGGGCGCCAGTCGCGCCGCTCCAAGGGTTTGCCCAGCGGCCGCGACAGCCGCACCGGCTGGCTGAGCAGGCAGCCGGCGACGGCGTCGAGGCCGTCGTCGCGGGCCTTGCCGCCGGGCAGCCACTCGCGCATCTCGGCTATGAACGGCGTCGTCCACACCGAGCGGTGGGCGTGCAGGGCGCCGGCGGCCAGCACGGCGTCGAAGGCCTCGACGATGCGGCTGTCCTTGGCCCGCGTGGAGGCCGCCCCGACCACGGCGCAGGGCACGCCGCCCGCCGCCAGTTCGCGGCGCAGCAGGCCGGGCAGGAAGCGGCCGAGGCCGTTGGTCTCCAACCGCACCGCCGGCAGGTGGAGGTCACGGACGAACTCGGCCACCTGGCGGCACAGCTGGGTGGCCTCGTCGGTTTCCGACTGGCGCGGGTCGTGGGTCAGGTAGCGCACCCGGTGCAGCCAATAGCCGCCGTCCTCGTCGGTGAACACCGCCGCCACCACCGAGGCGTCGCCCTTGCCGGGGGCGCCGTAGGAGGGGTCCCACCAGCACGCGGCCGAGACCAGCCGGCGGCCGTCCAGGGTCAGCAGCGGCACGCCATTGGCCTCGGCATAGGCCAGTTCGGCCTCGTACAGCCGCAGCCGGTCGGGGTCGAGGCGGCCGTCGGCGATGTTGACCGGCCGCAGCATCATCTGGCTGTCGAACTTGTTGGGGCCGCTGCGCCTGCGCAGAGACGCGATGCGGTCGAGCGGGAAGCGTTCCGGCCAGGCGCTGCGCCCCCTGGCGTCCACCAGCGGAATCTCCAGCCGCAGGAAGCCGGCAAGGAAGGCGTGGTTTTCCGACACCTCCAGCCGGGGCGCGTCGGCGTAGATGGTATAGAAGCTGTGCGGGGTCCCGACATAAAGTTGCAGCCCGCCGGGCACCAGCACGTACTCGATCTCGGCCAGCCGCTCGCGCAGATCGGCACGCTTGGGGGCGCTGTCGCAGGTGTTGGGCACCTCGACGTCGTCGCAGATGACGATGTCGGCGCGGCTGCCGGTGATGTTGGCGCCGATGCCCTTGGCCGTCATCGAAGGATCGCGCAGTTCGCCCGGCCGGTTGACGGTGAACTGATCGGCCGCCCATTGCTCGCGCCGTCGCGGCTTGAGCCCCTGGGTCAACGGGTGGCGCTCGACGATGCGCTTGACGTTGCGCACCATCTTCTTGGCCAGGGCGAACTCGGCCGCCAGCACCATGATGCGCAGGTTGGGGTCGCTCATCAGCACCCAGGCGCAGAACAGGCCGACGATGGTGGACTTGCCGCTGCTGCGGAACGCCATCAGCAGCAGCTCGCGGTCGCGCCCGGAGGCCTTGCCGCCGTGCCAGCGCGCCGCCAGCCAGCGTGCCATGCGCAGGTGGTGGCGGGGCGTGCCGAGACCGAGGCGCTCGTTCCACAGCCAGAGGAACTCGGGGAAGTTGACGCTCTTCACGGCTCAGGCCTCCTCCCCGCTGTCGCAGTCGTCGGTGTCGATGGCGTCGAGCGCCGCGCGGGCCTCGGCCAGCAGACGATCGAGGCCGTCGCCGGGCACAGCCTCGGCCTCGCCGCCGCCCTCGGCCCAGCGCGCCAGCTTGACCAGCAGGTCGACATGGGCCAGCGCCGCCTTACAGGCGGCGTGCCAGGCGGCGAAGCCCTTGGCGTCGGCGGGGGCCTCGGCGCCGGCGAACGCCTCGTAGCCCTCGACCGCCGCACGGATGCGGGCCGGCAGCCGGCCTTTCAGGGTCTGGCGCAGGTGTTCGAGATCCTCGGCCATGGCGGTCTCCTTGGGGGCTGGAAAAGAAAAACCGCCCGCCGGCTGGGATGCCGGCGGGCGGGGTGTCAGGCTACTTCCACTGCATCCAGATGCCGTGGAACTGCTGTTCCTTGCCGTTGGCGGTCTCCACCCGCCATTTCAGGCTGGTGCCCGAGGGCTGGCCGGAAAGGTCGGCGGAGCCCTTCAGCACCCGGCTGCCGGAGACCGGGCCGGCGTCGAGATCGGCCATGGTGACAACGGTCCACGTGGTGCCGTCGTCGCGGCTGACCTTGCACACGCAGTCGGTGTTGAGGATGGCGGTGCCGGAGAGGTCCTTGTGGATCGCCACCAGGGTGACGGTGGCCGGCGCCGACGCGGCGGTAACGGCGGTGGAGACGGTGGCGATGCTGACGGGCGCCGTCGTCCCGTACAGTTCGACCTCGGCAACGGACAAGGTCCCGCCGCCCGACAGGGCTACCCATACGTATTGGTAGGCGGTCGCGTTCGAAATCGACAGGTTCGTAATGGACGAACCTACTTCGGCATCGACAAACGCTCCGATCGTGCCAAGCAAGGTTCCGTTGGTCGGGCTGGATGGAGCGGAATTCGAGGCATAGAGAGAGATTGAGAGGCTCCCGCCGTATCCTGATCCTGCACCGTCCCCGTCATTCGGATTGTAAACCTTGGCGCCTGTAATCACCTTGGGTGCACTGCCGAAGTCTTTGCCGACATACGCAGACGAGCCCGCCTTTTGGGCGCATTCATTGGCGGGTTGACTGGTCGCCCCATTGAATGCAGCGGCATTGCCACCCGCAGCCGTCATATCGCCTATGGCGCTGCCGACGTCACAGGCGATCAACGCCTGCCCGCCGAGGTTGCTCACATACCCGCTGCTCCACGTCGCGCCGCCCAGGCTGCCGATGCCGGTCTGGTCCATGAGCCGGTCGCTGACGGCATTGACCAGCCGCGCCACCGACGAGCCGGTGGCCTTCTGCTGCAGCAGTACCGACAGCGCGAGGTTGGCTTCCGCCAGGGTAATGACGCCCAGCGAACCGGTGGTGGCCAGCAACTGGTCGCGGATGGTCTCGCTCTCGCTCTTGGCACCGACCGCCTCGTCACGGGCGGCTTCGGCGGCGGTCTTGGCACCGACCGAACCGTCGCGGGCGGTCTCGGACGCGGTCGCTGCCGCAACCGCCTGATCCTTGGCCGAGACGGCGGCGGTGCGAGCGGCTTCGGCGGAGGCGTCGGCGGCCACCGCCAGATCCTTGGCGATGACGGCGGCGTCGCGCGCCGCCTCGGCCACCAGCTTGGCGCTCTCGGCCTGGGTGGCGGAAACGCTGGCCTGGTCACGGCTGGCGGAGGCGGACTGGGCGGACAGCGCCGCCGCGTCGGCCGCGCCCTGCGCCTGATCGGCAAAGGCGGCAACGCTGCCGGCCTTGAGGGTGGCGTCATAGGCGGCGTCGGCCGCCTGCTTGGCCGAACCCGCCGCACCCTTGGCGAGATCGGCAGTGGTGATGGCCACCAGATCGGGATCGTAGGCCGAGTTCACCAGATCGGTGCCGGTGGCGTCCCATTTGAGGGTGCGGCCGGGCTGGGCGGCGGGGAAAGTCGGGGTCGGCATGATGGGTTCTCCCTCGTGGGTAAGGAAAAGCCCCGGCTCCTGACGGGAACCGGGGCTTGAAGCGGCCCGCCATGGGGCGGATCGATGGGCTAGCGCCACTGCATCCAGATGCCGTGGAGCTGCTGTTCCTTGGCGTTGGCGGTCTCGACCTTCCACTTGAGGCTGGTGCCCGAGGGCTGGCCGGAAAGGTCGGCGGAGCCCTTCAGCACCCGGCTGCCGGAGACCGGGCCGGGGCCGAAGTCGGCCATGGCGACGGCGGTCCAGGTGGTGCCCCCGTCGCGGCTGACCTTGAACACCACGTCGGTGTTGACGGTGCTGGTGCCGGCGATGTCCTTCCAGATCGCCACCAGGGTGACGGTGGACGGGGCCGACGCGGCGGTGGTGGCGGTCGAGACGGTGGCGATGTTGGGTGCCGGGGTGCTAACCGGCTCGTACATTCGGATGGTTTCGATGCCGCACTGCCCGCTGGAACTGAAGGTGAAGACCAGCCGCCACTGGGTGTAGGCGAACGGCGGGGCGGTGAACGTCCAGTCGGTATCGACGCTGTTGACCCAAGGGCCGGAGCGGGTGGCCTGGGTCTGCCACGTCGAGCCATCGTAATACTGAAGATCCGTACTGCTGAGCGTCGCCCCCGAGGCGTATCCGGTGCGATTGCGAATGGTGACTTTCGAAACCTTCTTGCCGCTGCCGAACTGCACGCTCCACCAATGGCTGGAGGCGTAATCGGCGGCCCAAAGCGTCGATGAATTCTCGTCGGCGGCCCCTCCGGGTGTGGTTGAGAAAGACGACGCGGACGCCGAATAGGCCTCGGAGCCGGTAATCAGGTCAGAGCTGAGGCCCGAGATCGCGGGATTGCTCACATACCCGCTCGCCCAGGTCGCTCCGCCCAATGCACCGATGCCGGTCTGGTCGTCGAACTCGTCGGCCACCTCCTGGCCGCCCTGCTCGGGGGCGGTCGAGGTGGTCAGGCGGGCCACCGAGAGGAACAGCAGCCCGATGTTGCCGTCGAGCAGATCGAGCCGTGTGGAGCCGGCATTGGCCGTCACAAAGGCCTTGACCGCCTTCTGCGATGGAATGCGGCTGTCGCTGTCGGCGGCCATGGTGTCGTCGGTGTCGATGGCGAGCAGGGCGGCGCTGCCGAGCCCGAGGTCGGCGCCGACCTCGGCCGTGGTGCGGTATTCCAGGCCGTCCTCGGCAGCGTTCTGTCGCAGGTAGCAGGCGCCCCTTCCGACGGCGTCGGGCAGGGCGAGGGCGAGGGCGGCGGCGGCGGCGGCGGTGGCCGAACCGGCGCTGGCCGCCGCGGCGGTGGCGCTGGCCGCTGCGGCGGCGGCCTGAGTGGTCGCCACGGCGACCGCCTGGTCCACATCGCTGGCGGTGTTCTCCAGCCCGGTGCCGGCGGCGTTCCATTTGATGGCCTTCAGCGCGGCCGGCTCGGGCAGGGTGAGGTCCGCCAGCGAGTCGCTGGTGATGGCGCGCTTGACGGCACGGCCGCTGTCCTCGGCCACCTGCTGGAGGGCGGCGGTCTGGTAGTCCAGTTCGTCGTTCAGCGTCTTGGCGCGGATGATGCCGTCGGCCTGTAGATCGGTGGTGCGCTGGATGGCGAGGCTACGGCGCAGGGTGACCAGCGCGCCCATGGCCGGCGGCACCGCGAACAGCACCGTGCCGCCGGACGACACCCCCGCTCCCGACACGCTGTAGTTCGAGGTTTGCCGCGAGGTGCCGACATAAACCTCGATGTCGTCGGCGGTGAAGATGGGAAAGGAATAGCTGAAGGCGGACAGCACGCCGTCGGCGACGTACTGCACGCGCGGCAAGGTGTTGCCGACCTGGATATGCTCGGGCATTGGGGTCTCCTGGGAACTGAGGGCTCGCCAACTATCTCATCCGGCGATTTTCATTTCCGTCGCGACGGACAGCACGGTGCAGGGCAGCGGCGTGTCCTGGGCGATGCGCCACAGCGGCTGATAGGCGTCCCGCCGCCAGCCGATGGCGCGGATGGCGACGTCGCCCGAGAACGACGGTGGCGCCGCGTCGAAGCGGTCCTTGCCGTAGCGCCGGAACGGGATCGGGGTCAGGCCGCGTCCGGTATCGATGTGCAGCGCGCTGGTGTCGAGCACCCGGAAACAGGCCCGCACCAGCCGCACCACCAGCCCCGCTCCGCCGCTGCCCGACAGCACCGGCGGCCGCGGTTCGATGACGCGGGTAGAGGGCAGGCCGACCTGCACGGTGGAAGCCGGCTCGGGGATGTCGATGGCGCCAGCGGCCACCACCGCGTCGACGATGGCGCCGCCATCGGCCAGCACCCGCACGGTGCGTCCCTCCAGGTGATCGAGGCCGGACCAGTGGACGGTGGGGGTGCCGCTTTCACCGCTCATGGCGCAGTCGAGGTTGAGGCTGTCGTCGAAGCGTTCGATGAAGGTGGCGCCCTGGCGCTCCACCAGCAGGAACACCTCGTCCTCGACCACCGCCACCGAGCGGAACAGGCCCTCGGTCTGGTGGGCGGTCCAGGCGGTGATCTTTTCATTGCGATAGACGGTGAGCGTGCCCAGGCTGCCGTCGCCCATCACCACATGGAACAGCCGCCGGCCGGGATCGTAGTCCTGGTCCACCGGCGCGTTGATCAGGTGGCGGGCCAGCATGGCCAGGTCGGTGGCCTGGTAGGCCTGTTCCATGTCGGCGAACAGGAATTCGCGCAGATCGCGGCCATTGCGCGACACGAAATGGGTGGCGCCGTCCACGGGGCGCGGCGGCACGGTGCGATCCACCGGCGAGCCCACCCGGGTCTGGCGCAGCAACTGGATGCGCGACGGCGTCAACGGCTCGCCCGACACCATCCACTCGGCGCCCGAGGTGAACACCTGCAGGTGACGCCCCGAAAATACGGCGCGGATGGCGTTGACCTGGTCGGACAGCAGGGCGAACTCGATGCCCTCGTCGTCCAGACCGGTGCCGAGGTCGAAGTTGAACAGGTCCGACGATTTGGACAGCCACAGCCGGTTGGGCAGGTCGCGGCTGCCGCCGACCACCAGACGGTCCTGGTGGAAACACACCGAGATCGGCCAGCCGCGCAGGCTCGACATGGCCGGTTCCTCCCAGTCCTTGGTGGCCTGGGTATTGGCCAGGGTCTGCTTGACCACCGCGGTGACCTGGGTGGCGGAGGCCCGGGCGGTGACCTCCACCTCCTTGCCGCCGACCCGCAGCCGCATGCCCACATGCTCCGGCTGGAACGCCGCGGCCGAAGCGGTCAGCGTGATGGTTCCGCTGGTCCCGCTGGCGGTGACGGTGACGTCGTCGGCGGCGAATTTATGGGTGGGCTGGCCGATGACGGTGCCGTCGTCGTAGAAGGTCCAGGGGGCGATGGTCCAACTGGCGTGCGAGCTGCGGGTGATCTTGCGCGGCTGCACCTCGGGGTGGACCACCAGCAGGGTGTCGGCGCTCTGGGTCCAGTTGATTTGGCGGATCTGCGCCTCGGTCCACGGCGAGGCGAAGTCGGCCACCTTGGCGAATTCGCCCGTGGTGACGGTATCGGCGTAGACGTCGACATGCCCGGCGGTCACCACCAGCAGGTAGCTCTGCTCGGTGTTGAACTCGAATGCGATCAGGCGCCCGGGACCCCGCGCGGTATCGACATAGCGCAAGCCGGCCCGCCGGCTGACGCCGCCGGTGGGGGCGATGAAGACGTTGCGCAGCCTCATGGCGCCATTGGCATAGGCGGCGAGGTCGCCGCGGCCCAGTATCTCCATGCTGAGTTCGCCGGCGGTGAAGCTGGTCTTGGCCAGCTTGGCCAACCCGCTCATGACCGCACCTCCACCAGGGGGAAGCTGGAGATGGCCGACGGCGTGTGTTGCTGCCCGTCCACCAGCTTGGCGGCACGGAATTCACCCTCGGCCATACGATAGAGAAACTCGGTGCGGGCGGTGCTTTCGGTCAGCGGCACGCAGAACTCGGCGGCCAGCCGGGCGATCAGCGCCTGGTCGAAGAATGGCGGAAACGAACTCTCCGCGGGGCGGAAGACATAGGTCAGCACCACCTCGTCGGCATCGGTGTGCAGGCGGTCCTCGGAAATGCGGTAGACCAGCCCCTGGCCGCGGCCCGACGGCCCCGCCGACAGCACCCGCAGGAAGTCCGGCGGCAGTTGGTAGGCATGGGCGTAGTCGGCTATCGGCGACGCGGCCAGCCGGGGCAGCCCCACCTGGCCGGTGGCAAAGGTCCAGGGATGCGACGACAGCATGGCGTCGCGGATGGAGGGGAACAGGTTGGCAGCCACTTCCGACTCGGCGCTGCCGTCGTCGAACGAGGCGATGGTGCTGGCTCCGATGCGGATGAGCGCACGCGAGCACAGCGCGATGGCGGACAGCGCCATGGCGGTTCTCCTGGGAGTGGGGTGGGTGGAAATCTCTCCCCCGGCGGGGGTAATTCGGGCGACAGCAATCGGCCGGCGCCCGTTGCCGCGGGTCAACTCGCTTTCTGCGGACTCGTATGTCTTGGCCTGTACCGCCGCAGCCGACGGTAGGGCCGGCGCCGCCTTATTCCGTGGACATCCAGACGGCGCCTTCCCCGGCGGCCATGCCGCCGCCGTTGCCGCCCCAGCCGTCCAGCAGCGAGCCGCCGGAGCTCATCAGCATCCGTTCCAGCCCTGCCGAACCGCCGCGTGAGCCTGCGGCGGACTGGCGGGCCAGGGCGGTGCTCCGCAGGCCGTAGAGAGTGGCTGAGTCCGCCTGGTCCTGGGCGGAACGGCTCGCCAGCCCGCGCAGGATGGCGTCGCCCGAGCCACCCGACGAACCGATGCCGGCGGCGGCGAGGCGGGCGCGCTGCGAGGCCATTTGCGCCTCCAGCAGATCCTCGCGGTGGCGTTGCTGCTCCTGGTACTGGGCGTCCAGCGCCGCCTGCCGGGCGGCATAGGCGTCGGCGTTGGCGTCGCTGTCCGCCCGGGCGGTGGAAAGGCCGTTGGCCATGGAAAGGCCCATCTGCGCCATATCACCGAAGCTGTCGGAAAATCCACCCATGTGCTGTCTCCTTTGGGTTTGCCCCTCGCCGGGCGGCGCATCCGCGCCCCTGGCCGCCGCTGCAATGGCGGCTGGACATTCAAACAATCAGTCCGGCGCTGCCGGTGGCAGTCAGATACGCGGCCACCCGTGGCGCCGCGGCGGTGACCAGGGTGGTGAAGCGCTGGCGCTCGTCGCCGCTCCACTCCGCCGGCCCGCCGGCCGCCAGCCGGGCCTCGGCCAGCCGCCGCCGGGCAATGCCGGGCCGCGCCGGGCCGTTGCTCTCGGGGTTGGTGGCGTAGGCGATCTCGAAGGCCAGGGCGGCGCGGTCGCCGGCCACCAGGGCGGCGGTGGCCCTGGGCGTGCGGTTGCCGCTGCCGATGTTGTAGCGAACCGAGGCCATGCCGACCTCCTGGCGTGAAAGGGCGAAGCCCTTCGCCGCGACCTCGGGCTTGCCCTGTTGCCGCGCCTCGGCGCGAAGGTCGGTCAGCACGGCGCGACGGGCGGCGGGCCAGCGCGCCAGGGCCTGGGCGCGGATGCGGGACTCCGCCAGGGTAAAGCCGAAACGGTTGCGCTCGGCGGTCTCCCTGCCCGCCGCATAGGGGGGGATCAGGCGGTGGCACTCGGCCTCGCCCGCGCCGGCCTGCAACAGGGCGATGACGCGTTCGAGCAGCGCCCATTCGCCGGCGGTGAAGCGGTAGGGGGCGGCGGCGTCGCCGCTGATCTCGGCCCCGATGTGCTCGGGGGGCAGCAGCCGCCAGCCGCCGGAGCCGCTCCGCAGCGCCAGCGCCACGCCGGCCCCCATGGTGGGAACGCCGCGCTGGTCGCTGTAGATGCGCGGCACGGCGCCTTCGAACTCCCGGAGGTGGTGCCAGACGAAATCCTCATACCGGTCGGCGGCGATGGGCGTCGGTTCGATGGTCATGGCGGGGTCCCGAAAAGCCGGCGGGCCGGCCCCCGTAAGGAGGCCGGCCCGCCGGACGCGGTGGGGGCTGGTTTCGGATCAGTCGGTATCGGTCGCGCCGATGCGGGTCAGGTCGTTGACGTCCACCACCGTGCCGCTATTGGACGACACGAAGAACAGGCCGGCCTGCGCCGTGCCCGCTGTGTCGAGATTGGCGACCACGATGTCGCCCACCCGCAGCATGGTGGCGGCGGCGTTGAAGTAGCCGGAGGTGTCGACGGTGGCGGCATCATCGGCGGTGGTGTAGTGCCATAGGGTGAAGCCGTTGGCATAGGCCAGCACGCTGAGATCCTTGGACAGATAGGACATGGCTCCGCTCCTTACGATTCGAGGCAGCGCAGGGAGACGACGCCGTTGTCGTCCACCAGCATGGCGCCCTGCGACATGAAGTTGTTGATGGACCAGGCGGCGCGGTCGCCGTGATAGGTGATCTCGCTTTTCACGTTGGCGCCGCTGGCGTGGCCGACGGCGGTCTTGTGGTACCAGTAGCAATAGCGGACCGAGCCGCTCTTGGTCAGGCCGGAATGGGGCATCCACAGGGTGCCCAGCCACTTCTTGGCCTGGGTGCCCTTCCACGGCAGCTCGTCGGGGCCGACATAGTCGGCATGGGCGAACTCGGTGATGTCCATCAGTTCGGACCACTGCTTCCAGCCGACCACCGCGGTGCGCTCGCCGTCGTCGGGGACGTCGGCGCCGCCCAGCATCTCGAAGGCTTCGAGGATCTTGGCCTTGGTCAACCCGGTGGTGCCGTCCTTGGCGTAGTTGGTGGACTTGTCGAGCTCGGCGATGACCAACTCGTCGGTCTTGCGGCCCAGCGCGTAGGCGCCGGCGTTGACCAGCACCGAGCGCTCGTTGTGCTCGACCTTGATCTCGTCCAGGCGGTCCAGCCAGTCGCCGGCGTAGTAGTCGTAGAGCTGGCATTCGACCGCGGTGTGGTCGACGTTCATCACCGGCACCTTGCCGTGGCGGGCCTTGGTGCTGGCCGAGCCCTTGCCGACCTTCTGGAACACCGCGATGGCGCCGGTGACGTTGTCGCGGGTGCGCACCGTGTTGCGCAGCTTGGTGCCCATGCGCTGGTAGGCCTGGTGCACCTCGATGCCGTACTGCTTGGAGTACGAGTTGACGATGGTGGTGGACATGGTTTGTTCCTTCTTGATCGAGTGAAGAAGGCGTCCTCCGCCGGTTATGGGGTCGCGGGCGGTCGAGGTCGACCGGCCGGGCCGCCGACGGAAGGCGCCGAGGCGGCCGCCGGGCCGGGTCCGCTGGGTGCGGCCCCGGTTCTCCGGGCGGCGGCAAATTGGCGTATCCTTATCCCCCTCCCCGCGCTCACCCAGCGCCGGGGTTGAGGGTATCGGGCTGAAAAATCGGTCTATCGGGCGCGAAGAAAATCGTTATGATCTTCCCGTGAGACTGTCCCGATTGGGCGGATTAAGGGGTTGTTCTGTTCATGAGCCACATCTCGGCCGCGGGTCGTTCCGACACGCAACGGACCGATCGCATCGAGGCCCGTGCCAATGGGCTGCTCAGCGACTGCCGGCGCGCCTTCCATGCATTCGGTGAGCTCGACGAGTTGGCGGAGAATTTGCGCATCCTGTCGCTCAACGCCGAGCTGGCGGCCGGGCGCGCCGGGGAGAAAGGCCGCGCCGTGCGCGCTCTCACCCAGTACACCCGTGAGCTGGTCAACCGCCTGGCCCAGATCCAGGGCGAGATGAACAGTCTGCGGGGCCGCACCTACGGCCTGTCGTCCAACATTCTGCGTGGTCTGCTGCAACTGCATCTCTTCGAGCGCGCCGCCGAGAAGATCAACGGCGGCGACCACGACGAGCGGGCGCGCGGCGCGACCAACCGCGCCTTCGTCGACATCATGGGCATGCTGGTCGAGACCTTCGACGGCATGGCGCGCTGTGTCGACGATCTGTCGCGCCGCGCCCATGGCGTCGAGGAAGTGGTCAGCCAGTCGGACTCCATCGCCACCAACATCGCCATCGAGGCGGCGGCGGCCGGCGTCCACGAAAAAGAATTCCGCACCGTCTCCGACACCATGCGTCGCTATGTCGACAATTTGCGGACGATGATCGACGAGGCTTCCGACGCTGTCCGCCGCGCCCTGGAGAAGGGAGACGCACTGCGGCGGTTGGGGCTCGACAGCCTTGAAGATTTGCAACGTTGACCGCGGCCAAGAGGGCGGAGTGAGTCCATGAACTGCGTTACCCTGTTCCGGAACGACGAACACCGCTGGCTGGCGTTTGGCCAGGACCCGGAAAAGCCGGACAACGTCATCGACACCAACCAGTACGTCATCTGCGCCGGCGATTCGGCCATGTTGATCGACCCCGGCGGGATGGAGGTGTTCCCCTCCATGCTGGCGGCGCTGACCCGCGAGCTGCCGGTCGAGGACATCAAGGCGATGTTCCTGTCGCACCAGGACCCCGACGTGGGGTCGTCGCTGCCGTTGTGGCGCCGCGTGGTGCGGCCGGACGTCAAGGTTTACCTGTCCTGGCTGTGGGCCGGCTTCGTCGCCCATTTCGACCGTGAGTCCAACTTCGCCACCATCCCCGATGAGGGCATGGAGGTGTTGCTGGCTCCCGACTGCAAGCTGCGCTTCATCCCGGCGCATTACATGCACTCGGCCGGCAACTTCAACATCTACGATCCGCGGGCGCGCATCCTGTTCTCGGGCGACATCGGCGCCGCCCTGGTCCCGGCGAGCGCCCGCACCGGCATGTTTGTCGAGGACTTCAACGCCCACGTCCAGTACATGGAGGCCTTCCACCGCCGCTGGCTGGCCTCGACCCGGGCGCGTGACGCCTGGGTGGCGCAGGTGTCCAAGCTCGACATCGACATCCTGGCGCCGCAGCACGGCCTGGTCTTCCGCGGCGACGACGTCAAGCGCTTCATCGAGTGGCTGTCCAAGCTGGACATCGGCAGCGGCGTCGCCGCGATGAACAGGTAGCCGGGTCCATCGGGCCTCACCCTGGGGAGATCGCCCGGCGGTGGTCTCGAAGGGTGAGGTCCGTGGCATCGTCTTTAGCCCGCCGCACCCTTCGAGACGCGCCCGACTCACTCCTCGCCGTACAGCCGCCTGAAGCCGGCCGAGACCTTGTCGATGTAGGCGGGGTCGCGGGTCTTCCAGTAGCGCGGGTCCTGCATCATCTTCTTCAGCTGATCCTCGCTGGGCGCCTCGTCGGTTGCCGCCTGAGTGCGGCCGAGGGCGGGCTCGCCGGCCGCCATCAGCCGTTGCAGCGCCTTGACACCTTCCGGGCTGGAACTCAGCACGCGGTACATCTCGGGCGGCAGGCTGGCCTTGCCCCAGGCGGCGAGCTGGCGGGCGGTTTCGGTCCAGCGGGCCTCGCCGCCGAAATGCTCCATGAGGCGCTCCAGGCTGTGCTGGCGCTGCGCCTCGGCGACGCCGTGGGCCAGCAGGGGCGGCACCCGCTCATGGGCGATGTCGTAGACGAGCTGCACCTGCGCCGGCGTGAAGCCGGCCTGGTGCAGGCGGTCGTTGACCGCCGTGTCGCTGGTCAGCATGGGGTGGCGAGTGTCGACGCGATAGCCGTCGGCGCTGTCGGGCACGCCGATCCCGCGGCGGAAGGCAGCCAGTTCCTCGGCGCTGCAGTCGGGGCACGGCACCTTGACCATGCCCGACATGCGCTTCTCCAGGTCGCGATAAGCCTTGAGCAGCGCCTCGGTGCGGACCTGGCCGGTGGCGGGATCGCGGAACTTCTCCGGCACCTGGGGCAGGCGGTCGCCTTTGCGGGCGGCGTCCAACTCGCCCTCGATGCCGGGATCGAGCGAATCTTCGTAATGCATCATGGTCTCCTGTGTGGGGGTGGCAGTGGGGGAAACGTCAACCATCGCGGCCGCGGACCACCTGGGCGAGGATGTGCAGCACCAGGTGGCGCTGGCCTTCCAGGTGGCGCAGTGCCGCATCGCCGGCATCGGGGCCGAGGCATCGGCTCAAGGTCAGCGCCTTGAGGTGGTCGAGGACCGCCTCGCCGTCGGCGCCGCCGAACAGCCGGGCGAACTGGCGGGCGAGAACCAGTCCGTCGTCGCCGTCGTCGCGGACGGCCGGCGGCTCGAACCATGTCCAGCCGGCGTCAATCGGACGCATGGCCGGCCTCCCCGGATTGGGCGTCGAGCGGCTTGGCGGCGACGGCGTCGGCCGGAACCAGCTCGGCGGGAACGTTGAAGGCGCGTCCCAGCCAGCGGGCGGCGGCGGTTGCGTCCACCGACTGCAGCACCGCCGGCCCCAGCGCGCCCAGCGCCTGGACCCAGCCGAGCAGATTGGCGGCATCGCGGCGGGCCTGGGTCTGGGCCAGGGGCGAGCGGTACTGCAGGTCGACCGAGCGGCCGTCCACCGCCACGTCGGGAATTTCACCCCGGCGCCGCAGGATGTGAACCGCCCGGGTGATGAGCGGGGTCAGCAGTTCGGCCTGCAGCCGGCCATAGGTGGCGCCCAGCAGACGGGCCATTTCGGCGGAGCGTTCCAGTACCTCGGTGGCGGTCATGGTGGGCGTGTTGGGCTGGCCCAGCTTGTCGGCCAACAGGGCCCGCCGAATGTTGCGGCGCAGGTCGTCCAGCACCACCTGCGACAGGTCGAAGCGGCCCGGCGCCTGCAAGGGCTGCAGGCCGGCCGAGCCCACCGCCTTGGGGATGATGGTGCCGGGCACCAGCTTGATGTTGCCCGGGTTGAGCACGCCGTCGTCGTCGGCCTGCCAGATGCCGGTGACGGCGATGGAGGCGTTTTTCAGGATCAGCTCGACCACCTTGTTGGCGGTCTTGATGTCGGGCAGCGCCTTCATCACCGGCGAACGGCCATAGACCTCGCCCGGCGCCTTGAGCCAGCGGAAGTTGATGAACGGGCTCATCTCGAAATGGCCATGGTCGAGCACCGTCCCCCCACCCTCGGCCTCCAGCACCGCGGCGTAGCGATAGCCGTGGCCGGCCGGCACTACCGCTTCGACCACCGGAAAGCGCTGGTCGGGGTCGGCGGCGGCCTGCCGCACCATATCGTCGGGCAGGTCCGCGGTGGGAAACCGGCTTCTCAGCCCGGCCATGGTCGGTTCGGTGCGGCGGAAACTGATATCGGGACGGCCTTCGGGCCCCTCCTCCAGCACCAGTTGCGACAACGGCACCGCGGTGAAGCGGAAGGCCGAGGGCTCCCCGGGAGGCGCCTCCTCGAACAGCAGCGAGGCGGTGCCGCCGGTGACGGCATCCAGGTAGCACTGGTGCATTTCCACCGAGAAGTTGGAGCGGTCGAAATGGGACTGGAGGGTGGCGACGATGCGCTCCAGCGCCGGTGCCGCCTGGTCGCGGTCCTCCGGCGACAGCTCATGGCCGGGGGTAAGGCCGAACCATTTGGCCCAGGGCGGCGTCAACTCCGACAACATGCTGGCCGCCAGTTGGTCGACCGCATCGGGGGCGGTGCCGTCGAACAGGCGGTCGGCCTTCTTCTCGCCGGGATTGGCTTGATATAGGATCGAATCCCTCAGCGGCAGGGCGTAGTCGTAGCATTCCTGCCAGTGCGACTCCCAGGCGGTGCGCCGCTCCTTCGCCTTGCGGAAGCGCTTGAGCAGCACCGCGGGGTCGTCATGGTCGGGTCCCAGCAGAGTTTCGCCGCGGGCCGCGGCGGCGGCGGCGCGGCCAACCTGCGGGCAGGGGGGGCGGACACGGTCGTCCATGGTCATTCTCCCAACAGGCTCTTGCCGGTGCCGGCGACCGGCTCAAGGAGGCCGCGGTCCGAGGTGGCGATGGTACCGTAGCGGCCGCGCCGGTTGCGCTCCATGGCGTCCAGCCGCTGCTGGCGTGCCGTCGCTTCGGGGTCGGGCTGCGGCAGCGGCGCGGGCGGTGGCGACGGAGCCTGCCCTCCTCCAAGCAATCCACCCATGGTTTCCCTCCGTGCTGATGTTGGCTTTATGTTCCCATCACGGTGCAAAAAACCCGCCGAAAGTGGTTTCGGCGGGTTTCGGGCGCAGCTCTGGCGTTGACAAGGCGGACTGTAAGCCGAATCATTGGCGAATGTCAAGGGAAGAATCTTAGCAATAGGATAAAAAGCGGAAAAGCTGCCATGGCGTCAGAACGAATGGCGCATCAACGCCGAGGATTCGCTTGACCGCTTCGACGCAGGTGTAGGCCCGCCAGGGTGCCGGCTGCCGCGCCGGCAGCAGCGGCACGGCCTCGACGACGACATGGCCCTGGCCGCGATACCAGGCGGCAAGGTCGCAGTCGGCCTCCAGCGGCAACACCGACACCTCGGTGAGGTTGGACATGGGGTCAATGGCGATCCAGCCGCCCGGCGACCCCAGCACCAGGAAACAATGGCGGAAGCCCGGCCTGAGCAGGCGCAGCCACCACAGGTCGGCGCGGCCGACGAAGACCACCAGGGCGCGGGTCCATGGCCGTGCGGGCGGCTGGGCGAGCGCGGTCATGCCACGATTCCCTTGTGCCTGAGGATGGTGGCGAGACGATCGAGCGCCTCCTGCCAGAGGGTGAATTCCCCCCGTCCGCCGCCGCCGTCGGGGCTGGGCGGGCACAGACGCAGCCCATAGCGTCCCAGGATGCTGACGTGAGTCCTGTCGATCCGACGCCGACGATAGAGGGCATCCACCGCGCGGTAGATGTCGTCGGGGTCGCACGGCCGGCAGGTGGCGCCGGCCGACGCAACGCTGCGGGCGCCATCGAGTCGTGCCAGTTGGCACTGGGCGTACCAGAACCACGCCTCCTCGGCGGAGCCGAACGGCTCACCGGTTCGCGTGTCCAATGTTCTCGCTGTGTGCCGGATACGAGGCATGCGCATTCTCCATTGAACGGAACAAGTGCGAACATGAATGCCAGATGCACCCCATGGAGTCAACCGGATCCGGTATATTTTCCTGCTGCAAGGAAAATGGTTTTGCGGGACAATCTTCCCATGCTCAAGCATTCCGAGATATGGGCCGCCATCGATGCGCTGGCCCGCGACCGCGGGTTGACCGCCTCGGCGCTTGCCCGCAAGGCAGGGTTGGATCCCACCACCTTCAACAAGAGCAAGCGCATCACCCGGGAAGGCAAGCCCCGCTGGCCATCGACGGAAAGTGTTTCGAAGGTTCTGGAGGCCACCGATGCCAGCCTGACGGACTTCGTCGGCTACATCGGCGGACGACCGTCGCCCCGTTCGGCCGCCGCCATCCCGCTGATCGGCTTCGCCCAGGCCGGCGACCGCGGTTTCTTCGACGACGCCGGCTACCCCACCGGGGGCGGTTGGGATGAAATCCCCTTCCCCGAGATCGGCGACCCCCACGCCTATGCGCTGGAGGTCAGCGGCGACAGCATGGAGCCGCTCTATCGCGACGGCGACATGGTCATCGTGGCGCCCTCGGCCAATGTGCGACGCGGCGACCGGGTGGTGGTGCGCACCGTCGAGGGCGAGGTCATGGTCAAGCAACTGGTGCGCCAGACCGCCAAACGCATCGAACTGGCCTCGATCAACCCGGCCCACCCGGGCCGCAGCTTCGCCACCGAGGAGGTCAGCTGGATCGCCCGCATCCTGTGGGCCAGCCAATAGCCGGCGCCAGCCGGCTTGACAATGTTCCTGATGTGTTCCATATCCTTGCCATGAGCAAGACCTTGCCCTTTCACAGGCAGGACGCCGTGGAGCGGCGCTGGGACGGTCCGGTGCCGCCGGCCGACCCCGCCGCCGGCCCTCCTCCCGCCGGCCGCGCCCGCCTGTTCGAGCGCCTGTGCGGCGAGACCGCCCTGGCCGCCGCCGCCCGGCGCGCGGCCGTGCCGGCGGTGCTGGCCGCGCTCGACGACCGCCTGGCGGGATACGGCCGCCTGCTCGGCTTCTACCGCCACCAGGCCAGCGCATGGCGCGGGGTTGGTGACTCTTCCTCCCCCGGCGAAGCCGGGGGAGGAGACCTCACTCGGCGAGTCGATACGGCACATCGATGATGATGCGGGCGTCCTCCGGGCCGCGGCTGCGGAACAGCAGCGCCGCCTTCAGCATCAGGGCGGTCTGGTTGTGCAACAGATGGTGCCACCAGCGACTGGGAACGAACAGAGGCAGCACCACCACCGCCTGACCACGCTGGGGCTCGCGGTGATCGGCCTCCTCCAGGAAGGCCATCAGCGGTGCGATGATCGAGCGGTAACGGCTGGGCAGCACCACCAGCGGCTCGCGGATGGCCAGCGCCCGCCAGGCCAGCCGCAGATTGGCGGTGCCGGCACGGTCGACATCCACCGTCACCGCGGTGACATCGTCCGACAGCGAGCGGGCGAAGTGCAGTGCCGCCAGGGTGCCGCGGTGGATCTTGGCCACCGGCACCACCACCTTGGGCTTGGCGCGGTCGAGCCGGCGCAGCCACAGGCCGGTGCCACCGGCCCGCGGGCTGAGCTCGGTGTCGACCTTGACGTACTGGCGGTGGATCACCCGGAACAGCATCAGGATGCCGGGGATCAGCAGCAAGGTCATCCAGGCCCCCTGGGTGAACTTGCTCTCGATGATGACCGCCAGCGCCAGGGCGGTGGCGGCGGCTCCCAGGCCGTTGATCAAGGCCTTCCAGCCCCAGCCGGCGCCCTGCACCCGTTGCCAGCGCTTCACCATCCCCACCTGCGACAGGGTGAAGGACAGGAACACGCCGATGGCGTAGAGCGGGACCAGCCCGTGCGGGCTGCCGTCGAACACCACCACCAGGATCGCCGCCAGCCCGGCCAGGGCCGCGATGCCGTTGGTGAAGGCCAGCCGGTCGCCGAGATTGGCCAGCTGGCGCGGCAGGTAGCCTTCCTTGGCCAGGATCGAGGCCAGCAGCGGAAAGCCGGTGAACGAGGTGTTGGCCGCCAGCAGCAGGATCAACGCGGTGGCGGCCTGGATACCGTAATAGAACGCGCCCTCGCCGAAGACGCCGCGTGCCACCTGCGACAGCACGCTCTCGTCCTCGCGCGGCAACACGTCGAGCAGGTTGGCCAGGGTGGTGATGCCGAGGAACATGGTGCCCAGCAGCACCGCCATGGCGATGAGGGTGGCGCTGGCGTTGCGCCGCGCCGGCCGCCGGAAGGCCGGCACACCGTTGGAGATGGCCTCCACCCCGGTCATCGCCGAACAGCCCGACGAGAAAGCGCGCAGCACCAGCAGCAGCGTCAGCGGGGCGGCACCCGCCGGCACCGCGCCGGCGACGGGGTGCAACCGGCCGCTCGCGGCGGCGGTGGCGCCCACGGCCAGCAACGTCAGCACGGCGGCGATGAACAGGTAGGTCGGCACGGCGAAGAGGCCGGCCGACTCCCGCACTCCGCGCAGATTGCCCCAGGTGACCAGCAGGATGGCGATCAGGCACAGCGGCACCGTCCACGGCGCCCAGGCCGGAAAGGCCGAGGTGATGGCCCGCACCCCGGCGGTGATCGACACCGCGACGGTCAGCACATAGTCGATCAGCAGCGCCGCCGCCGCCACCAGTCCCGGCAGCTCGCCGAGATTGTCGTAGGCGACGACGAAGGCGCCGCCGCCGCTGGGATAGGCGTGGATGGTCTGGCGATAGGACAGGGTGACGATGGCCAGCAGCAGGGTGATGACCAGGGCGATGGGCAGCGACAGCGACAGCGCCGCGGCGCCGCCCGCCACCAGCACCAGCAGAATCTCCTCGGTGGCGTAGGCGACCGAGGACAGGGCATCGGAGGAGAAGATGGCGAGGGCGCGGACCTTGCCCAGCCGCTGGTGCTCCAGCGCCGCGGTCTCCAACGGATCGCCGAACAGCAGCCGGCGCAGGTTCATGGCGCCAACGGCCGCACCACCGCCTTCAGCCGGGCCAGGGCGCGGTCGCGCTCGGCCTGGGCGGCGACGCGCTTGTCCACCTCACGGCTGTTGGCGTCGAGCAGTTCCTGGACGCGGGCCTTCAGCGCGTGGTTCTCGGCAATCAGGGCCGCGACCCGGTTGCGCGCCATGGCGGCGAACACGGCATTGGCCAGATTCTCCGAGGCGGAGCGGTAGTCGAACAGGCCGATGGCACCCTTGTCCTCGGGTGCGGCGGCGTTGAGCCAGGTGCACGCCAGGGTGGGATCGGACAGCACGTCCCATGGCCCCGGCGTGGCCGAGCGGCTGAGGGAATCCAGCTCGGCCAACGCCTGGGGTGTCAGGAAGTCGGGCAAGGGCACCTCCGAAGGCAGCGTCAGGCGGATCGTAAACAGTCCGGCCCGGCATGCTGTTTCCTCCTTCGGAGGCGAGGCCTATCCGACGATGTGGTAGCCGCCGTCGATGAAGATGGTGGTGCCGGTCACCGCCCGGGCCAGATCGCTGACCAGGAAGGCGGCCATGGCGCCGCAGTCGTCGATGGTGGCGAGCTGGTGGGTGGGGGCCTTGGCGGCGGCCAGCTCCATCAGTTCGTCGAAGCGGTCGATGCCCGAGGCGGCGCGGGTCTTCAACGGACCCGGCGACAGGGCGAGGACGCGGATGCCCTTCGGCCCCAGCTCGTGGGCCATGTATTTGGTGGCGGTTTCCAGCGCGGCCTTGACCGGCCCCATGACGTTGTAATGCTCGACCACCTTGCGGCTGCCGTAGAATGTCACCGTCATCAGGCAGCCGCCGTCCGTCATCAGCGGCTCGGCCAGCTTGGCCATGCGGATGAACGAGTGGCACGACACGTCCATGGCCAGCGCGAACCCGTCCTGCGAGCAGTCGGTGACGCGGCCGTGCAGGTCGTCCTTGTCGGCGTAGGCGATGGAGTGGATCAGGAAGTCGAGGCGCCCCCAGTTCTTCTCGATGGCGGCGAAGGTCGCCTCCAACTGGCCCGGCTCCCGCACGTCGCAGGGCAGCCACCTGTCGGCCTTTTCATTGAGATAGGTGACCGCGAGGTCGGCGCCATAGGCGCGGCAATGCTTGGCGCAGCCATAGGCGATGCTCTGGTCGTTGGCGATGCCGACGACCAGGCCCTTCTTGCCGGTCAGGTCCAGGGTCTGGGTCATGACAAATATTTCCTTGGCCATAAATGCTGCGACGCAACATAGCCCCGGGGCGGAAGGGCGGCAATCCAGGCTTCGCCCGATCACCGAAATTTCACGGACGGCGTACCACACTTGTCCAATGTGAAAATTGAGCATCGTTGACGCCGGGGCGGCGGTCGGATATGTATAACCTCGCGTGGTAATTTGAGCGACCGGCTTGCGGCCACGTTAAACAAACCGCTAAAGAGGTCGGCGCGCGCGAGACGCGAAGCCCTGACCCCTATGAGGCCGGTCGGGGTTTTTTGTTGTGGAGGAGACGGTGAGCGACGACGGCACGGCGAACACCTGGAGGCCGCGGACGCGCATGGTGCGCGGCGGATTGGCCCGCACCGGGTTCCGCGAGACCTCCGAGGCCCTGTTCATGACCTCGGGCTATGTCTACGACAGCGCGCTCGAAGCCGAGCACAGCTTCGACGGCACCCTCGACCGCATGGTCTATTCCCGCTTCAAGAACCCCACCGTCGCCATGTTCGAGGAGCGCCTGGCCGCCATCGAGGGCGCCGAGGCCTGCCGCGCCACCGCGTCGGGCATGGCCGCGGTGCACGCCGCGCTGATGTGCCAGGTCAGGGCCGGCGACCGCATCGTCGCCTCCCGTGCCCTGTTCGGCTCGTGCCACTGGATCATCAACGACCTGGCCACCAAGTTCGGCGTCGAGCGCGAATTCGTCGACGGCACCGATCCCGACGCCTGGGCGCGGGCGCTGGCCAAGCCGACCGCCTGCGTCTTCATCGAGACGCCGTCCAACCCGACCCTGGAAATCATCGACATTCCCCGGGTGGCCGAGTTGACCCACCGCGCCGGCGGCCGCCTGGTGGTGGACAACGTCTTCGCCACCCCCATCCTGCAGAGCCCGCTGCAACTGGGCGCCGACGTGGTGGTCTATTCCGCCACCAAGCATATCGACGGCCAGGGCCGCTGCCTCGGCGGCGCCATCCTCGGCACCAACCAGTTCTGCCTGGACGTGCTGGGACCCTATCTGCGCCACACCGGACCGGCGCTGTCGCCGTTCAACGCCTGGCTGCTGCTGAAGGGGCTGGAGACGCTCGACCTGCGCGTCGAGCGTCATTGCGCCAGCGCGCTGACGGTGGCCCAATTCCTGGAGAGCCGGCCGGAGGTGGCGCGGGTGCTCTATCCCGGTCTCGACAGCCACCCCCAGGCGGCGCTGGCGCGGCGCCAGATGAGCGGCGCCGGCAGCATCCTCGCCTTCGAGATGAAGGGCGGCAAGGCGGCGGCCTACGCCCTGCTCGACCGGCTGGAGCTGATCGACATCTCCAACAATCTGGGCGACGCGAAAAGCCTGATCACCCATCCCTGGACCACCACCCACCAGCGGCTGCCGACCGAGGAAAAGCTGGCCATGGGCATCGGCGAGGGCCTGCTGCGGCTGTCGGTCGGCCTGGAGGATGCCCAGGACCTGACGGACGACCTCGGGCGGGCGTTGGAGGGGTGACGACGCGGACGGTGGACATCCGTCGATTCGCGCCTAATATACTGAGCTATCGGACCAAGTACGCCGATTCCAGGGCAGTGTCATGTACAGCGAAACCACCCGCGACATCACGGTGACGGTCAAGCCGTTCTATCTCGAAGACCAGTCGTCGCCGGCCGACAACCACTACGTCTGGGCCTACCGCGTGCGCATCGAGAATCGCGGTGGCGAGACGGTGCAACTGCTGCGCCGCCGCTGGACCATCACCGATGCCCGCGGTCGGGTGCAGGAGGTGCAGGGCGCCGGCGTGGTGGGCGAGCAGCCGGTGCTCAACCCCGGCGATGCCTACGAATACACCAGCGGCACCCCGCTGCCGACGCCCTCCGGCATCATGACCGGCGCCTACCAGATGGAAAGTGCGCAGGGCGAGAAGTTCGACATCGTCATTCCGCCCTTCTCGCTGGACAGCCCCCACGAGGCGGTGCGGCTCAACTGAGGGAGAGCCGCCCTTCGAGACGCGGGCTTGCATTTGGCGCCCCGCGGCGCCACATGCCGCCTTGGATATACCACCAGAGGGGATACCGCCGTGGATAGCGACTCTTCAAGCATCGTCCTGCCCAAGGAACTGCGCCCCGATTCCCGCCCGGCGAGCAAGCCGTCGCGCGCCGAGGCCGAGGAGGCGGTGCGGACCCTGCTGCGCTGGGCCGGCGACGACCCCGACCGCGAAGGACTGATTGGCACGCCCGACCGCGTGGTGCGGGCCTATGAGGAATTCTTTTCCGGCTACGACCTGGATCCCGAGGAGATCCTGCATCGGACCTTCGAGGAAACCGACGGCTACGACGAGATGGTGCTGCTGCGCGACATCCGCCTCGAATCGCACTGCGAACACCATGTGGTGCCGATCATCGGCAAGGCGCATGTCGCCTACCTGCCGGCCAAGCGCGTCGTCGGCATTTCCAAGCTGGCCCGTGTCGTCGAGGTCTATGCCCGCCGGCTGCAGATTCAGGAGAAGCTGACGGCGCAGATCGCCAACGCCATCAACGACGTGCTGCAGCCCAAGGGCGTGGCGGTGGTGATCGAGGCTGCGCACCAGTGCATGACCACGCGCGGGGTGCACAAGCCCGGCGTCACCATGGTCACCAGCCGCATGCTCGGCGCCTTCCGCGACGACCCGGCGACCCGGCGCGAGTTCATGGCGCTGATCCACAACCAGCATGGCGGCGGCCTCTCGAACGTTTAGGCTGGTTTCGTATTCCTCACCCTCTTGACCAACCCTCCCCCGGCGAAGCCGGGGGAGGGTTAAGGAAACAAAGGAAGCCCCACTTTCTCTGGACAGCCCCGGCGAACCGGTCCAATAGTGCTGTCGCAGGGGAGAAGCGCTCTTGATCGACATCCGGCCGGTCCTGTTCGTCAACGGGTTCCTCTTGATGGTGCTTGCCGCCGCCATGGGGATTCCGGCCGCCGCGGATTTTGCGTCCGGCGACCCCGACTGGCAGGTGTTCCTGGCGTCCGCCCTGCTCACCGGCTTCTTCGGCGCGGTGCTGGCGTTCGGCAGCCGACAGGAAGGCCGTCTGACCCTGGCCACCCGCCAGGCCTTCCTGCTGACCGTTTCGTCGTGGCTGCTGTCGGCGGCGTGCGCGGCGCTGCCCTTTCTGTTCTCGGAACTCGACCTCGGACTGGCCGACGGCGTCTTCGAGGCCATGAGCGGGCTGACCACCACCGGCGCCACCGTCATCGTCGGCCTCGACCACGCCCCCCGGGGCCTGCTGCTGTGGCGGGCGCTGCTGCAATGGCTGGGCGGCGGCGGCATCATCGTCATGGCGGTGTCCATCCTGCCGCTGTTGCGCGTCGGCGGCATGCAGTTGTTCAAGATGGAGACGTCGGACAAATCCGAACGGATTCGCCCGCGAATTTCCCAGGTGGCCACCGTCATCACCGCGGTCTATGTCGGCTTCACCCTGTTGTCGGGCCTGGCCTTCTGGCTGGCGGGGATGAGCGTCTTCGACGCCGCCTGCCATGCCATGTCGGCCCTCTCCACCGGCGGCTTCTCCACCTCGGACGCCTCGCTCGGCAACTGGGGGGAGACGGCGCAGTGGGTGGCGGTAGCCTCGATGCTGGTGGGCGGGTCCACCTTCACCCTTTATGTGGCGCCGTGGAAGCATGGATCGAAGGTGCTGGATGACAGCCAGGCGCGCTGGTACCTGCTGTTCCTCGGCTTCTTCTCGCTCCTGCTGGCCTTGTGGCTCTGGACGGTGAAGGGCATGGCGGCCGGCGAGGCTGTGCGCCACGGCACCTTCGCCGTGGTCTCGACGGTGACCGCCACCGGGTTCTACGCCACCGGCTTGGTGGCGTGGGGCGGCTTCGCCCAGGTGGTGTTCTTCATCCTGGTGTTCATCGGCGGGTGCACCGGCTCCACCTCGGGCGGCATCAAGATGTTCCGCTGGGAGGTGCTGTTCAACGTGGCCGGAGTCCACTTGCGGCGGCTGCTTCACCCGCACGGGGTGTTCGTCATCAATTTCAATCGCCAGCCGATCTCCGAGCAGGTGATGCGTTCGGTGCTGGGCTTCGTGGTGATGTACTTCTTCACCTTCGCCGCCTTCGCAGTGCTGCTGGCGGTGGTCGGGCTCGACCTGGTGACGGCGCTGTCGGGGTCGGCGGCGGCGCTGGCCAATGCCGGGCCCGGCCTGGGCGAGATCATCGCCCCCGGCGGCAGCTACAAGCTGCTGCCCGACGCGGCCAAGTGGGTGCTAGCCTTCGAGATGATGCTGGGCCGCCTGGAGCTGTTCGGCGTGTTCGTGCTGCTCAGCCGCAGCTTCTGGCGCGAGTGAGGCGGCCGTGATCGATCTTCGCCCCGTATTGGCCATCGTCGGCAGCATCCTGTGCCTGCTGGCCGCCGCCATGGCGCTGCCGGCGGCGGCGGACGCCATGACCGGGCACGACGAGTGGAAGGTGTTCGCGGCGTGCGGCGGGCTGACGCTGTTCGTCGGCCTGGCATTGCTGTTGGGCGCCCGGAGCGGCGTCGGCGAGCTGGCAGTGCGGCAGGTCTATCTCGCCGCCACCTGCGGCCTGGTGGTACCGCTGGCCTTCGCCGCCCTGCCGCTGGCCTTCGGGCCGTTGCAGTTGTCGATGACCGACGCGGTGTTCGAGGCCACCAGCGGGCTCACCACCACCAGCGCCACCGTGCTGGCGGGGCTCGACGGCATGCCGCGCGGGCTTCTGCTGTGGCGGGCGCTGCTGCAGTGGCTGGGCGGCATCGGGGTGGTGGTGCTGGCGGTGACGGTCTTGCCGGCCCTGGCCATGGGCGGCATGCAGGTGTTCCGCATCGAAAGCGCGGCGCCCTCCGATCGCGCCACGCCGCGCACCTCGCGCGTCGGCTCGGCGATCGTCGCCATCTATGCCGGGATGACGGCGGTGCTGGCGGCGGCGCTGTGGCTGGCGGGGATGAGCGGTTTCGATGCCTGGGGGCACGCCATGACCACCATCTCGGCCGGCGGCTTCTCGACCGCCGACGCCTCCATCGGCCGCTTCGACAGCGCCGCGGTCGAGGTGGTGGTGACGGTGGGCATGGTGCTGGGCGGCATGCCGTTCCTGCTGTTCTACCATGCCAGCCAGGGCAACATGAGGTTCATGGCGCACGACCAGCAATTGCGCTGGTATCTGGTGTTTCTGCTGCTGGCCACCACGGCGGTGTCGCTGTGGCTGGCCTGGAGCCGCGGCCTGCCGGCGCTCGACGCCCTGCGCCATGCGGCGCTGACGGTGGCCTCGGTCATGACCGGCACGGGGCTGTTCACCCTGGATTTCGGCGGCTGGGACGGCCTTCCCCTGGCCATCCTGTTTTTTCTGGTCTTCGTCGGCGGCTGTGCCGGCTCGGCGGCGGGCGGCATCAAGGTCTTCCGGTTCCAGTTCCTGTTCGCCAACGCCCTGGTGCAGATGCGGCGGCTGCTGCGCCCCCACGCCGTGCTGATCCCCAGCTTCAACCGCCGCCCCATCCCCGACGACGTGCTGGAATCGGTGATGGGCTTCCTGTTCGTCTACGCGCTGGGCTTTGCGGTGCTGGCCCTGTCGCTGGCCTATCTCGGGCTGGATTTCATGACGGCGGTGTCGGGCGCCGCCTCGGCCATCGCCAATTTCGGCCAGGGTCTGGGGGGGGAGATCGGCCCCGGCGGCAGCTACGCCGCGCTGCCCGATGCCGCCAAGTGGCTGCTGGCGGCCGGCATGGTGTTCGGCCGCCTCGAACTGTTCACCGTGCTGGTGCTGTTCGTGCCGGCGTTCTGGCGCCAGTGAGACGGGCGGCGGATGAGGGCGGGCGTCCGGCCATTCATTCGCCCACCGGCGCGAACAGGAACTCACCCTCGGGGTCGTGCTCGCGGAAACGCCGCTTGGCCAGGGTGCGGGAGTTGACGGCGTAGCAATAGGTGCAGCCGTGCGGGCAGGTGTCGTACTCGCCGATGTCGCGGCTCTCGAAACAGAAGCAGCCGGGCCGGTTGCCCTTCAGCTTGGCCCGCACCGGCCGCAGTGTGCCCCAGCCGGCGGCGACCTGCTCCAGCCGGCGGGCGTCGATACAGCGGGCGCCCTGCGCGCCCGGCACGGTGAACTCGGGCTGCGAGCACACCGTCAGCGCCATGCCGCGCGCCGCCGCCACCGCCGCCAATCGGGCCGCCAGCGCCGTCTTGTCGGCGCTCGCCGGGTCCCACCAGTCGAAGCGGTGGGCACGCGCCGCCGCCGAGACGTTGCGCAGCGTCTTGCGATAGACGTTGGCGAACGAGATCACCACCTCGTCCACCACCCCCTCCAGCCGCCCCGCCAGCCGCGCGAAGGTCTCCTCGTGCCAGG
Source organism: Magnetospirillum sp. (assembly GCA_016183945.1). The sequence continues at coordinate 31,855 of JACPDP010000019.1, read as the reverse complement.
CCGCCGGGGTCAGCGAGGAAAACACGATGGGGTCGTAGCGCCATACCACGGCGCACCGCCCGTGCGTCGCCGCCATCTCGGCCATGAGGTCGAGGGAGCGCTCGGCCTCGATCACCGAGCTCTCCAGGGCGCGCGGGTAGCCGGTGACGGTGTACTGCACCACGAACGGCAGTCCGGCGCGCCGCACCTCGGCCAGCGCCTCGCGGAACGGCCCGACATTGCGGGTCCAGAACACGAAACCGCCCACCCCGGCCCGCAAGGCGACGGTGTGGGTCTGGCGGCCGTACGGGTTGACCACCTTGGCGAATCCCGCCCGGAAGCGGTTGACGAACCACGTCGCATAGAAGGCCGGAATGTCGGTGCGGTAGCTGGCGGAGACAATCATCGCCGCCCCATTATGGCGCCGCCGCACCGCCGCCGCGAGCCCCGGGTTGGCGGTTTCTAGGCCCCCTGGGTGGGAGCCCCCAACCCATACTTCAACATCCATTTGATATTACGGACTTATTCCTGCTGCCCCATCTTTGTACCACCTTCGGGGGTTGCCTCGACGGCCGGAGGTCATTTATAAAACCGGGGACATAGATTGGAAACGTCGATAACCCCTAGAGGAGAACAGCCATGCGCGACAGGCTCCTCCCGGCCCTGATGATAACGATCATGGTCGCGGCCACACCAGTTCTAGCCGGAGAATCGGGCCGATCCAGGCACGCCGGCCAGCAGTTGGCGGCCGTCGACGGCACTCTCACCGCAGCCGTTACCCCCGGCATCGGCCGCGGGGCGCGCGTCACGGCCCTGCCCAAGCCGTTGTCCACCTCCGATGCCGCGCTCTATGCCAAGGCGCTGCAGTTGCAGGCGCAGGGTCAGGCCGCCGCCGCCGACCGCGAACTGGGCCATGTGCGCGACGATATCCTCAAGAGCCATGTGCTGGCCTCGCGCTACCTCGCTCCCGGCTACAAGCCCAAATACCAGGAACTGCGCGCCTGGATGGCCGACAACGCCGCCCATCCCCGGGCGGAGGCGATCTACAGGCTGGCCACCAGCAAGGCCGTCAAGGGCTTCGGCGCCATCAAGGCGCCGGTGCGCGGCTCCCTCAAGGGCACCAGCATCGACACCACCGACGACGGTGCCAACTGGGAAGACGCCGCCTTCGCCTCGGAGCACAGCTCGGCGATGGCCAGGCAACTCAAGACCAGGCTGCGGCAGGCGTTCCGCAAGGGGACACCGGAGCAGAGCGCCGCCATCCTCTCGAACGCCGAGGCGCAGGGATTGGCGACGGGCGAACTGGACGAGCTGCGCGCCATGGTGGCAGCCGATCACTTCGCCGGCGGCCGCGACCGCGAGGCGGTGCAGTGGGCGCGCAAGGCCATCGAACAATCCGGCGACGAGCTGCCCTCCGCGCACTGGGTGGCCGGCCTCGCCTTCTGGCGCATGGGCAACCCCGAGGCGGCCCGCCGCCACTTCGAAGAGGTCGCCAACACCTCGGAGGGATCGAGCTGGATCGTTGCCGCCGGCGCCTTCTGGGCGGCCCGCGCCAATTTGGTCAGCAAGCGCCCCGAGGTGGTCAACCACTGGCTGGAAGTGGCCGCCACCTACCCCCGCACCTTCTACGGCCTGCTGGCGCGCAAGGCGCTGGGCTACGAAACCTTCTTCTCGTGGGAGACGCCGCCCTTCACCGAGGCCGACGCCGACATCCTGCTGCGCAGCGCCGGTGGCCGCCGCGCCCTGGCGCTGCTGCAGATCGGCGACCGCCAGGCCGCCGAGGACGAACTGCGCCGCGCCTATCCCAGCGCCTCCAAGGGCATCCGCCAGGCCATGCTGGTGCTGGCCCATGCCGGCAACATGCCGGCGCTGGCGGTGCGGCTGGGCGGCATGATCCCGGGCGAAAACGGCCGCGTCCAGGATGCCGCCGCCTTTCCGGTGCCGGACTGGACGCCCAAAGGCGGCTGGGTGGTGGATCGCGCCCTGGTCTACGCCTTCGTCCGCCAGGAATCGTCGTTCAACCCGCGCGCCCGCAGCGGTGCCGGCGCCCACGGCCTGATGCAGCTGATGCCGCGCACCGCGGCCGCCATGGCCGGCACCAAGCAGGCCCGCGACCGGCTGGCCGATCCCGAAATCAATCTCGGGCTGGGTCAACGCTACCTCGCCCAGTTGCTGGCCGACGAGCCGGTCAGCGGCAACCTGTTCATGCTGGCCGCCGCCTACAACGCCGGTCCCGGCAACCTGTCCAAGTGGCTGCAGACCGTCCGCCACAATGACGACCCGCTGCTGTTCATCGAAAGCATCCCGGCGCGCGAGACGCGGGCGTTCGTCGAGCGGGTGATGACCAACTACTGGATCTACAAGAGCCGCATGGGCCAGCAGCCCGGCTCGCTGGAAGCCGTCGCCGCCGGCGACTGGCCGGTCTACGAGGGCGCCGACATCGCCCGCGGACGCAAGACGGCGCGGAACTAGAGCGCGCCCCCCTTTGAGGCGGCTGCCTCGAAGGGGGCTCCCGATCTTTCTAGCCTTCGACGCGGACGATGACCTCGACGCGGCTGATGCGCAGGCCCTCGGGAGCGTCCGGAATCTTGCTCACCGCGATCAGCTCGGCCGGGATGTCACACAGCTTACCGGACTTCTCATAGAAGAAGTGGTGGTGGTCCGAGGTGTTGGTGTCGAAATACGAGCGCCCGGCATCGACCACGATCTCGCGCAGCAGGCCGGCGTCGGTGAACTGGTGCAGTGTGTTGTACACCGTGGCCAGCGATACCCGGATGTTGGTCGACAATGCCTCGGTATGCAGTTGCTCCGCCGAGATGTGGCGGTCGCAGCCGTCGAACAGCAGACGGGCCAGCGCCAGGCGCTGGCGGGTAGGGCGGAGTCCGACGGCACGCAGGCGGTCGAGGGCCTGGCTGTAGGGGCGAATGGTGATCATGGACATCGGGCTGCTACCCCTTTGGATAGGCTATGATTGACCTATCTCAACGCTATCATAGAACAGTTTCAAAAATATAGCCGAGTGGCGCCCAATTAAACCTACCCAATGGTATGTGCGTGAACGTGCTGGGCGCCGTGCCTGGCCAATATCTCCCGGGCGCGATTTTCGCCGGCCGCTTCGCGGCAGCGGACCCATAACAGGATTCCGCCGGCGGCGATCTGACGTTCCAGCTCGTGCGCCAGGCGATGGTCGAACACCCTCGCCAGCCCGGCGCCCAGACCGGCACCACCGCCCGCTCCCACCAATGCGGCGCCGATGGCCGCGGCGGCGGCACCGCCGGTGGCGAAGGTCAAGCCCACCGCGGTGACGGCCCCGACATAGCCCAACATGGCGGCGATGGCACTTTGCCACTGGGTACGACTCTCCGGCTCGATCCAACCGCGGCGCGGGGTGGCGGGGTCGTCGGCGGCGGCCCGGCTGTCGGCGATGCGGTGCCCGAGGCGCTGGCGCACCGTGTGCTCGCCGGCCAGCAATGCCACGTCACCGTGGTCGAAGCCGTGGGTCAGCAGATCCTGCACCGCCACCTCCAGGTCATGGGCGTTGACGAACAGCGCCGCCACCTCGTCGATGGCCCCTTGGGCCTGCGATTCAGCGGACGTGTCGACGGAGGAGGTGATGGGGCGGAGGCCCGGCTGCGGTGCCTGGGGTTCGGCCATGGCGGTGCTCCTTGCATATCCGACCAGTGCCATATGGCGACCGAAAGGACGGAGGCAACGCGCGAAAAAGAGCACCGGAAGATACGGCAAGCCCCCAGCCAACGGGAGGGGGGCAGGGGGAATGTACCACGGGGCCCACCCTTCCCCGCCGGGGAAGGGTGGCAACGCGCGGTCCGATCAGTGCACGTTGGCCCAGATCTGACGCTTGAGGGCGTAGAACAGGGCGGTCAGCACGCCGAGGAAGATCATCACGTACAGACCCATCCCCTTGCGCTGGTCGAGCTCGGGCTCGGCCGTCCAGTTGAGGAAGGCGACGATGTCGGCGGCGAGTTGTTCCTTGGTGGCCTTGGTGCCGTCGGCATAGGTCACCAGGTCGTCCATCACCTGGGGCGGCATGCTGATGGCGTTGCCGGGGAAGAACTTGTTGTAGAACTTACCCTCGGGAATGGGATGACCCTCGGGGGCGACATCCTCGTACCCCAGCATCAGCGAGTAGACGTAGTCGGGGCCGTTGGTCCGCGCCTTGGTCATCAGCGACAAGTCGGGCGGCAGCGCGCCGCCATTGGCTGCCGCGGCCGCCTTCTCGTTGGGGAAGGGACCGATATACTTGTCCGAAGGCCGACCGGCACGGTTGACCACCACGCCCTCGTCGTTGGGGGCGTCGGGCAGCTCGCGCTCGGCCGCCACCGTCTTGATCTCGTCGGGGGAAAGCCCGACCGCCGAGAGGTTGCGGTAGGCTACCAGGCGCAACGTGTGACAGTTGGAGCACACGTCGTGGAACACCTGGAAGCCGCGCTTCAGCTGTGCCTTGTCGTAGCGGCCGAACACGCCGTCCCACGAATGCGGCACCGTGATCAGCGGCGCGCCGCCTTCCGAAGCCTGCGCGGCGCCCGCGGCGCCGACGAGGCCGGCGGCAACGAGCGCGGTGAGGATAAGCTTACGCATCACGCTTTCTCCATCGGCTGGGCGGTGGCGCCGGCAGCGGCGTTGCCGCCACCCTTGATCACCGGAGCCGAGATGCTGGCCGGCAGCGCCCGCGGCTTCTCGATGAAGCCAAGCAGGGGCATCAGCACCATGAAGTGGAAGAAGTACCAGGCGGTGGCCAGCCGGCCGATGATGACGTAGTTGCCCTCCGCCGGCTTGGCACCGATGTAGCCCAGCAGCAGGCAGTCGATCAGGAACAGCCAGAAGAACTGCTTGTACAAGGGGCGGAACTTGGCCGAGCGCACCTTCGACGTGTCGAGCCAGGGCAGCGCGAACAGGATCAGGATGGCGCCGAACATCAGCACCACGCCGCCCAGCTTGTCGGGCACCGAGCGCAGGATGGCGTAGAACGGCAGGTAGTACCATTCCGGCACGATATGCGGCGGCGTGACCATCGGATTGGCCGGGATGTAGTTGTCGGCCTCGCCGAAGAAGTTGGGCGCCCAGAACACGAAGGCCATGTAGACCAGCATGAACACGCCGATGCCGTACAGGTCCTTGATCGTGTAGTAGGGGTGGAACGGGATGGTGTCCTGCGGCCCCTTGATGTCGATGCCCAGCGGATTGTTGGACTTCACCGTGTGCAACGCCCAGACATGCAGCACCACCAGGCCGAGGATGACGAACGGCAGCAGATAATGCAGCGAGAAGAAGCGGTTCAGCGTCGGGTTGTCCACCGAGAAACCGCCCCACAGCCAGGCGACGATGGGATCGCCGATGATGGGGAAGGCGGAGAACAGGTTGGTGATCACCGTGGCGCCCCAGAACGACATCTGCCCCCAGGGCAGCACGTAGCCGAGGAAACCGGTGGCCATCATCGCCAGATAGATGGCGATGCCGATCCACCACAGAATCTCGCGCGGGCTCTTGTACGAGCCGTAGTAGAGATTCCGGAAGATATGGATGTAGACGACGATGAAGAACATCGTGGCGCCGTTGCTATGCAGGTAGCGCAGCAGCCACCCGTAATTGACGTCGCGCATGATGCGCTCGACCGAATCGAAGGCCATCGAGGTGTGGGCGGTGTAGTTCATCACCAGGAACACGCCCGACAGGATCATGATCACCAGGACGAAACCGGCCAGCGAACCGAAGTTCCACCAGTAGTTCAGGTTCTTCGGCGTCGGATACTCGACGGCCGAGTGTTGCATCAACGAGAAGATCGGCAGGCGATCCTCAATCCAGTTGACGACTTTGTTGTTGCTCTTGAAGCCGCTCATGGGTCGCCCTCTCAGCCGATGCGGATCGCGGTATCGCCGGTGAAGGCGTAGGGCGGCACCGGCAGGTTGGCGGGCGCGGGGCCCTTGCGGATGCGCCCCGAGGTATCGTAGTGCGAGCCGTGGCATGGGCAGAACCAGCCACCGAAGTCACCCTTCGGGTCGGCCGCCTTCTGGCCCAGCGGCACGCAGCCCAGATGGGTGCAGACCCCCACCAGCACCAGCCATTCCGGCTTCTTGACCCGCGTGCCGTCTTTCTGCGGCTCGCGCATGTCGCCGCCGTCGTCCTTGACCGCGGTGGCGATCTCCTCGGTGGTGCGATGCCGGACGAACACCGGCTTGCCCTGCCACACCACCGTGACCGACTGGCCCGGCTGGATGGCGGTGAGATCGACGTCGGTAGTGGACAGCGCCAAAGTGTCGGCGGCCGGGTTCATGCTGTGCACGAACGGCCATAGGGCGATAGCCGTGCCTGCAACGCCCAAAGCGGAGGTAGCATACAGCAGGAAATCCCGCCGCGTCTGTCCGTCCATCGGCGAAGGCTGGGCATGCGTAGCCTGGTCAGCCATAACTTAACCCTCTTGTTGGCCCGCGAAAGCGGCACTATTAACCACAACGGAAGCCGCGATTCAACAGGTGAGTCAAGCCGGTTGAGAAAACCCTAATATAGTACTTGGCCAATAAGATAGGGCGGTCCCGCCCAGAAGGGCAGTATCACTTGATCCTCCAGGATAATCCGCTCCGCTTGGCATTATTCCAGCCGGACATTCCTCAGAATACCGGGGCACTGCTACGCCTTTCGGCATGCTTTGCCTTGCCGGTGGACATCATCGAGCCCTGCGGTTTCGTCTTTTCCGATGCCAAGCTGCGGCGGGCCGGCATGGATTACCTCGACCGTGCCCAGGTGGTGCGGCATGCCTCTTGGCAGGCCTTCGCCGCCGCCGTGGCCGGCCAAGGGCGGCGGCTGGTGCTTTTGACCACCGGGGGCGACAGGCGATGCGACCTCTTCCCCTTCGCCGCCGGTGATACCATCATGGTGGGGCGCGAGAGCGCCGGGGTGCCGCCCGAGGTGGCGGCCCTGGCCCAGGAGCGCGTGCGCATCGCCATGGTCCCGGGGATTCGCTCGCTGAACGTGGCGCTGGCCGCCGCCATGGCGGTGGCAGAGGCGCTGCGCCAGTTGGGCGCCTTTCCGGCCGAGAATTGACTGAGCGACAATTGATCGAGGAGGTTCCCATGACCGACGCCGCCCGCCATTTCGACGCCGACCGGGCGGCGGCCTACGACCGCCGGATCCGCGAGGCGATTCCCGGCTACGAGGCGTTGCACGTCCTGTCCTGCATGGTGGTCGCAGAAGCCACCGCCGGCCGCGGCCGCGCCCTGGTGGTGGGAGCCGGCACCGGCGTCGAATGCGTGGCGCTGGCGCAAAGCTGCCCCAACCTGCATGTGGTGGGGGTCGATCCATCCACCGAGATGCTGGCCATCGCCGAGCACAAGGTGGCGGCGCACGACCTCACCCAACGGGTCCGCCTTTATCCGTCGAAGGTGTCGGGATTGCCCAAGTTCGAGCCGTTCGACGTCGCCACCCTGTTGCTGGTGCTGCACTTCCTGCCGGACGCCGAAAACGGTGCGGGGGGCGCCAAGCAGACCCTGCTCACCGAGATCGCCGACCATCTCAAACCGGGCGCTTCCCTGGTGCTCGCCGACCTGTTCGCCGACCCGGTCGAGGCCTGGCAGACGCAGCAGCGCGCCTGGTGGCGCCACCTGCAACTGGCGTCGGGCATCGCCGAAGCCGAGGTGGACAAGGGCTTTCGCCACGTCGACCGCGACATCTTCCCGGTCACCGAGGCCCGCCTGGCCGCCCTGCTCGGCGCCGCCGGCTTCGGCCCGCCGCAGGCCTTCTTCCGCGCGCTGTGCTTCGGAGGGTGGGTGGCGCGGCGAAAATAGGGCCCTACTCCACCAGCTTCACCTTCTGGCCCGGCTTCAGTTGGTCCCCCGGGTGCAGGCCGTTCAGCGCCTGGAAGCGTTCCAGGCGGAAGCGGTCGAAGGGCAGGCGATCGGCCAGCGTCTCCACCGTGTCGCCGGGCTTGACCGCCACCACCTTGATGCGGGTGGGATGGGCCGCCGCCTTTTCCTCGGGCGTCAGGGCGTGGAAGCTGTAGGTGGTGCGCTTGAAGTTCTCGATGTGCTGGGCGGTGACCCTGGGCGGCGTCAGGAACATGAAGCGCCACACCGAGGTGCCGCGCTGAATGGCCACCAGGCGCGCATCCAGCGAGCCCTTTTTGGTATCGACCCGCGCCGCCCCGGTGGCGGCCTCGAAGCCGTTGACGGTGAGGGCCTCCACCTGGGAGAGCTGCAGCCCCTTGGCCCACTGGTGCTGAAGGTAGCTGGCCGGCCCGGCGGTGGCGTCGCGGCCCTGATCGAAGCGGATGACCGAGCCGTCGGGATGGCTGGCGGTCACCGCCTTGGTGCCGTTGATCAGGCGGAAACCGGGCGGCACCTCGAAGCCGATGCCCAACGGCGCGTGCAGGAAGACCCGGTCGCGCGTCACCCCTTCGGCGGGGTCGTCGCCGTAGATCATGCCGCCGACCCGCGTCAGGTACTGCTCGGTGCCGAGCGCGCCGTGGGGATACTCGTTGCGAACCGCCTCGGCGGTGGCCTGGATGCGTTCGATGGCGCGCGGGTGGCTGGCCATCATGTGGAACTCGTCCACCGCGTCGGGCGAACGCCCGGCCAGCAGCGCCTCCAGCCGGGAGTGGTCGCGCATGCGGGTGAACATGGAGCTCATGGCATGGGGGTCGTAGCCGGCCTTGGCCATGTAGCGCATGCCCAGCGCATCCGCCTCGCTTTCATTGTCGCGCGAGAAGCCCTGCAGATAGGCCGAGGCCCCCAGCGAGGCCACCTGCCCCGCCCCGGGCACCCCCACCACGGCGCCCAACACCGCCGCCATCACGTTGGCGGCCATGGCGCGGGTGTAGCGCTGGCCGGTGTGCTGGGCGGTGACGTGGCCGATCTCGTGGCCGATCACCCCGGCCAGCTCGGCCTCATTGCCGGCCACCGCGATCAGTCCACGGGTGATGTAGACATAGCCGCCGGGCAGCGCCATGGCGTTGAAGATGGTGCTGTTGAGCACGGTGAAGCGAAACTCGGCGTTGGGAGTCTCGGTCTGGCGCACCAGGCGCTGGCCGATGCCGGCGATCCAGGCCTGCAGTTCGGGATCGTCATAGGCGCCGCCGAATTCCTTGAGGATGCCGGGATGGGCCTCGGCGCCCATCTGGCGCTCCTCCTGCGACGAGACCATGTTGAGGTTGGTGGCGCCGGTGCCGGGCGCCACCTGGCAGCCCCCCAGGGCGAACAGCGCAAACAGGACGGCGAGACGGCGCATCGGCAACTCTCCCAGGCACGCAACCGGGGCAATGATAATGCTACCCCTTGGGGCGCGCCAGCAGGTGATAGGCGGCCAGGGTTGCCAGGCCCATCATCATCACCACGGCCGCCAGCGGCCGGGTGCTGCCGTCGAACAGGTTGGCCACCAGCCAGCCGCAGGCCGAGCCCCACAGAATCTGCACGAAGCCCAAGCCCGCCGAGGCAACCCCGGCCATGCGGGGAAACGGGGCGATGGCCGCCGCGGTACAGTTGGGCAGCACCAGGGCGGAGGACAGGAAGAACAGCATCATCGGCAGCAGCACCGCCGGCAGGCTGGAGACTCCCGCGAAGGCCAGACCGGCCAGCAGCAGGCCCGAGCCGGCACAGCCCAAGGCTCCGGCGGTGACCATGCGCTCGAACCCCACCGTCGCGGTCAACCGGCCGGCGAGGAAGCCGCCGGCGATGTAGCCCGCCACCACCACCGAAAACCCCAGCCCGAACCATTGCACCGGCAGGCCCAGCACGTCGATCAGCACGAAGGACGAGGCCGAGATGAAGGTGAACATGCCGCCGAACGCCATGGCCACCGTCAGCACGCAGCCGAGAAAGTGCCGGTCGCGGAAGACCCGGGCATAGTTGCCGAGCAGCCGCCCGGGCGACAGGGCATGCCGGTCGGGATGCGGATTGGTTTCGGCCAGCAGCCGCCTCACCGCCAGCAGCAGCGCCAGCCCGAACACCAGCAGCAGCACGAAGTTGGCCTGCCAACCGAACAGGGCATGGCACCAGCCGCCGGCGATGGGGGCGACGAACGGCGCCAGCGCCATGGCCGAGGCCATGTAGCTCATCACCTTGGCCGCCTCCTCGCGGGGATAGACGTCGCGCACCACGGCGCGACCCACCACCGGACCGCAGCAGGCCCCCACCGCCTGCAACACGCGGCCGGCGATCAGGATTTCGATGCTGGGGGCGACGATGCAGACGACGGTGCCGGCGAGGTAAACGCAGATGCCGCCGAGGATGGCCCGGCGCCGGCCGAAGCGGTCGGACAGCGGCCCGTAGGCCAGTTGCATCACCGCGAATCCGACCAGGAAGCCGGACAGGGTCAGCTGCACCGTGGCGGCGTCGGTGCGGAAGGCCCGTGCCATGTCGGGCAGCGAGGCGAGGTAGAGGTCGGTGGACACCGGCCCGAACGCCACCAGGCAGGTCAGCAGCACCGCCATGGCGAACGACCCGGGCGCCAGCCGGCGGGAGGACTCGGTCATCCGCTGCTCATAGCATGAAAATTACGCGTCAGCGCCCTCCTGTTCGGCGACGTCCTCGATTTCGGCTGCGCCGATGTCCTCGATGAGGGCGGAACCGATGCCGAGCAAGGTTTCCGCCTGGGTTTCGGGCAGCGTCTCGACGGCGCGCAGCGAGCGGTCGATGGCGCGCCTTCGCACCGCCACGTCGTCGATGGTCTTGGAGGCCTCCTGCAGTTTCTTTTGCACCTTGTCCAGCACCTGGCCGTACTTCCCGAACTCGGTCTTCACCGCCCCCAGGATGCCCCACACCTCGCTGGAGCGCTGCTGGATCGCCAGGGTGCGGAAGCCCATCTGCAGCGCGTTCAGCATGGCGCAGAGCGTAGTGGGGCCGGACAGCGTCACCTTGTAGTCGCGCTGCACCTGGTCGACCATGCCGGGACGGCGCAACACCTCGGCGTAAAGCCCCTCGGTGGGCAGGAACAGGATGGCGAAATCGGTAGTGTGCGGCGGGTTGATGTACTTGTCGCGGATGTCGCGGGCAAATTGCCTGACGCGGGTCTCCAGTTGGCGCGAGGCCGCCTCCACCGCGTCGGCATCGGCCCGTTCGGCCGCCAGCAGCAGGCGCTCGTAATCCTCATTGGGGAATTTGGCGTCGATGGGCAGCAACACCTCGGGCTCGCCGTCGCCGCGGCCGGGCAGCCGGATGGCGAATTCCACCCGCTCCTGGCTGCCGGGGCGGCAGGCGGCGTCCTTGAGGTACTGATCCGGGGTCAGCATCTGGTCGAGCAGGGTGCCCAACTGCATCTCGCCCCAGCTGCCGCGGGCCTTGACGTTGGTGAGCACCCGCTTCAGGTCGCCGACGCCGTTGGCCAGCGACTGCATCTCGCCCAGCCCCTTATGCACCTGCTCCAGGCGGTCGCTGACCTGCTTGAAGGACTCGCCCAGGCGTTTCTCCAGGGTGCCCTGCAGCTTCTCGTCCACCGTCTGGCGCATCTGCTCCAGCTTCTGGGCGTTCTCGCCGCGGATGACGTCGAGCCGCTGCTCCACCTTGGTGCCCAGTTCGGCGAGGGCGCGGCCGACCGCATCGAGGCGGTCGCGCAGCGTTCCCGCCACCTCCTCGCGCAAGGCCTTGGCGGCGGTGGCCTGATCGGAGCGCGATTCGGCCAGCTTGGCCTCCACCATCAAACGCAGCTCGTGATGGCGCCTCTCGGCGGCATCCTGGAAGGTCCGCCCCTGGCCGGCGACCTCCTCGCGCAAGGCTCGGGCGTGCTGAGCGGCCTCGTCGCGGCCCCGCCCCGCCTCGTCGCGCAGCACCCGTTCCAGGCGCTCGGTCTGGTCGGCCGACGCCTTGAGACGCAGCCATGCCGCCGCCGCCAACACACACGCCAGCAGCGAGGCGGCGGCGGAAATCATCGCGTATATGTCAATTGCCATCGGCTCCCCCTGCGATTGGCGGCGAGTTTAGGGCGAGCGGACGCCCGACGCCAGTCCTGGGATCCGGCTCAGAAATTAACAAAAAGTTAACTTGTGGGGCATATACGCTTTTATACCACAGGTGTAAATGGCGAGACCTTGGGGCAAACGGTTTGGACCAACGAGGGGGCGCACAATGCTTGCTGGAATGAAAATCGGCGGCCGGCTGGCTCTATTGACGGCCTTTCTTCTCGCCCTATCGCTCGCCGGCGGCATCTTCGGCATCGCCAAGATCGGCAGCGTCAATTCCCAGGTCGAGCGGGTTTACCTCGAGCGCACCGCGCCCCTGGAGCAGGTGGCACGAATCAATGATTTGATGCGCGAGAACCTGCAGCACCTTTACCAGGTCGCCGCCCATGATCCGCGCGGCCACGCCGCCAAGTTCCACGACCATCCCACCGACATGCATCTCGATGTGATCGAGAAGAGCATCGCCGAGATCGGCCGCCTGTGGGGCGAATTCGCCGCCAAGCCGATGACGGCGGACGAGAAGAAACTGGCCGACATCTACACCGGGCACCGCAAGGCCTTCGTCGACGACGGGCTGCGCCACGGCATGGCGCTGGCCAGGGCCGCCGACTTCGACGCCCTGGCGGAAGCCCTTACCCTGCGCATCGCGCCGCTGTTCCGCATCGCCAAGAGCGACGCCGAGGCCTTGCAGGCCCTGCAGGTATCGCTGGCCCGCGAGCAGTTCGAGCAGTCCCAGGCCGCCTACCGCCAGACGGTCGGCTTCACCATCGCGCTGGTGATCGCCGGCGTGGTGGGCGGCGCGGGGATCGCGCTGCTGCTGAGCCGCTCCATCACCGGGCCGCTGGCCGAGCTGCGCCTTGCCATGGCCGGCCTGGCCAAGGGCGACACCGCGGCCGAGGTGCCCGGCACCGTCCGCAGCGACGAAATCGGCGATATGGCACGCGCCGTCAACGTGTTCCGCGACAACGCCATCGAGCGCCAGCGGCTGGAGGTCCATGCCGCCGAGGAACAACATCGCGAGCGCGCCCGCCAGCAGCGCATCGAGGGCCTCGCCCAAGGCTTCGACACCGCCGTGCGCGGCACCCTGGAGGCGGTGGCCACCGCCGTCGACACCCTGCGCCATTCCTCCCAGACGCTGTCCGCCAACGCCGAGCAGACCAACCGTCAGTCCGCGCTGGTCGCCGTCGCCACCGAGAATGCCACCGCCAACGTCCAAACGGTGGCCGCCGCCGGGGCCGAGTTGTCGGCCTCCATCGGCGAGATCAGCGCCCAGGTCGGCCGCTCCGCTCAGGTCTCGCGGGACGCCGTGCACAAGGCCGACGCCACCAACGACCGCATCCGCCGCCTGGCCTCGGCCGCCGAGGAGATCGGCGCCGTGGTCCAGCTGATCAACGACATCGCCAGCCAGACCAACCTGCTGGCGCTGAATGCCACCATCGAGGCGGCACGGGCGGGCGAGGCCGGCAAGGGCTTCGCCGTGGTGGCCAACGAGGTCAAGACCCTGGCCAGCCAGACCGCCAAGGCCACCGACCAGATCTCCACCCTGGTGCAGGGCATCCAGGACGAAACCCGCTCGGCGGTGCAAGCCATCCGCGAGGTGGGCGGCACCATCAACATCATCAACGAGTTGGCCGCCGCCATCGCCGGCGCCATGGAGGAACAGGGCGCCGCCACCTCGGAAATCGCCCGCAGCGTCGAACAGGCCGCCCAAGGTACCCAGGAGGTCTCGGGCAATATCGGCGACGTGTCACGCGCCGCCGAAGAAACCGGGACCATGGCCAATGAGGTGTTCGCCGCCGCCGAGCAGTTGTTCCGCCGCAGCAATCAGCTCAAGAACGAGGTGGAAGGCTTCCTCGAAGCCATCAAGGCGGCGTAACAGGCCGCATGCCATTCCCTTCACCCCGCCGCGCGATTTCGCCAGACTCCGTTGCAAAGCGCGGATGGCGCGGCGGCAGCGAATTCAGGCATAGTGGCGACATGATTGGTCGCCGCCTGCCCAGCCTGGCCCTGCTGTTGGCCCTGCCCCTGTCGGCGGCCGCCGCTCCGGCGGCCGAGCGCCAGCCACCGCCGATCCCCGCCGCGATCGACGCGCGCGAGGTGGTGCTGTCGGTGTGGCAGTTCACCGCCCCTGGCATGTCGGACAAGAAGGGCTGCCGCACGCGGGTGGTCATCACCAATCGCAGCAACGGCGTGGTCAACTTTTCCGGCCGCATCTATGTGCTGAACGGCGCCCGGCAGGAGGTGGACGGCTGGCATGTCTCGGCCGCCCACATCCGCCCCAACGAGGAGACCGAGCGGCTGTACTCCTGCGCCCCCGGCGCCCAGATGCTGCGCCTGCAGGGCAGCCGCGTCTCCGACGATTCGCCCGCCTGCAGCGATGACGGCAAGTGCCCGCTGACGCTCAAGGTGGAGACCAACCTCAAGCGCGATAGCCCGTGACCCATCGGGGATAGCTTGCCGCCGCCCTATCGCCGGGGTAAATGCTAGATATGTTCGTATGCTTGAGAGCGGGCGGAACGCCCGCACTCCGCAATCAGCCGCCATCGTGGCGGCAGCCAAGGGCGCGGATGCGCCCATCCGGCGAGGGACGAACAAAAGAGCGGGCGAGCCACTTCATTGGCTGGCCGGAGCAGGCGGGGACGGCATCATGGCAAGCATCGGCATCATCGGGGCAGGAGCATGGGGGACGGCACTGGCGGTGACGGCGCGGCGCGCCGGGCGATCCGTCACCCTGTGGGCGCACGAGCCCGAGGTGGCCGCCGCCATATCCGCCGCCCACCGCAATACGCTTTATCTCCCCGGCATCGATCTCGATCCCGCCATCGTCGCCACCAGCGAACTCGACCGCGTCGCTGCCGCCGACGTGGTGCTCCTGGTGGCGCCCGCCCAGCACCTGCGCGGCGTCTGCCGCGCACTGGCGCCGCACTGGCGGCCGGGCACCCCGGTGGTGATCTGCGCCAAGGGCATCGAGCTGTCCACCTCGGCGCTGATGGGCGAGGTGGTGGCCGCCGAACTGCCGCAGGCGCCCATGGCCGTGCTGTCCGGTCCCACCTTCGCCATCGAGGTGGCGCGCGGACTGCCCACCGCGGTGACGCTGGCCTGTGCCGACCTGCTGCTGGGCCAGCGGCTGGTGGAGGCGCTGGGCACCGCCACCTTCCGCCCCTACCTGTCCGACGATCTGGTGGGCGCCGAGGTGGGCGGCGCGGTGAAAAACGTGCTGGCCATCGGCTGCGGCATCGTCGAGGGCAAGGGGTTCGGCGACAACGCCCGCGCCGCCCTGATCACCCGCGGCCTGACGGAGATCACCCGCCTGGCCATGGCCAAGGGCGCCAGGGCGGAAACGCTGATGGGGCTGTCGGGACTGGGAGACCTCATCCTCACCGCCTCGTCGACGCAATCGCGCAACTACTCGCTGGGCTTCGCCCTCGGCCAGGGCCGCAGCCTGACCGAGGTGCTGGCCGAGCGTCGCACCGTCACCGAGGGCGTCTACACCGCCGGCGCGGTCATGGAGCTGTCGGAGCGGTTGGGGGTCGAGATGCCGCTTTGCGCGGCGGTGGATGCCGTCATCAACCGCCGCGCCGGTCTCGACTCCACCATCCAGGGCCTGCTGGCACGACCGTTCCGGGCCGAAGGGTTCTAGGCCGCGCTGGCCGGCGGCCGCGACGCATTGTTTATCGCGCCGGCTTGTATCCGCATCGCCGGCAAGGTACCCTTCGCTTACTGCATTCGGCATATGGATTTCCGAGACATGAATGCGCGGCCGATCGAGATATTGCTGGTCGAGGACAGTCTTGGCGATGCGCGCCTGGTGATGGAAGCCATGACCAGTGGACGGCTGCACAACCGGCTGCACCACGTCATGAACGGCGTCGAGGCGCTGGCCTTCATGCGCCGGGAGGGAACCTACGCCACCGTGCCGCGGCCCGACATCGTGCTGCTCGACCTCAACATGCCGCGCATGGACGGCCGCGCCGTGCTCACCGCGATGCGCGCCGATCCCAAGCTCAAGCCCATCCCGGTCATCGCCCTCACCACCTCCTCGGCGCGCGAGGACGTGGAATTCTGCTATGCCGCCGGTGCCAACGCCTTCATCTCCAAGCCGGTGGATTTCGACGCGTTCCTCAACGTCATCCACCAGTTCGAACAGTTCTGGTTGTCGGTGGTGACGCTGCCGTAAGGAACTCCTTCTCGCGCTCGGGGACATCGCCCTCCGTCCACCACCCCCATCCTTGTCACAGCATTGCCGCCATTGCCCGCCGTCCATCGAGGCTAGGGTGCCGTCACGCCGAGAACAGCGTTGAGGGACCCCAATGCCGATGGACTCGAACCACCTGCTCAGGCGCACCCTAAGCGATCTGGCGCCGGTCTTGCGCCTGCTGTTCGGGGTGTCGGCGGTGGGCAATCTCGCCGTGATCCTGGCCTCCATCTACAACATGGAGCTCTACAACCGGGTGCTCAACACCCGCAACCTGACCACCCTGGAGGCCCTGACCTGGGCGCTGGTGGTGGTGGTGGTCTGTTGGGGCGCCCTCGAATACCTGCGCTCGCGCCTGTACCATGTGGCGGCTGGCCGCGTCCTGCACCGCCTGTCGCTGCCCACCCTGCTGGGCGCCGCCGAACTGGCCGATCCGGCCAGCGCGGCCGACCAGCCCATCCGCGACCTCAATGAATTGAGGGGCTTCATCGCCGGTCCCTCCCTCGGCGTGCTGTTCGATCTGGCGTGGACGCCGCTGTTCCTGGTGGCACTGTTCGCCATGCACTGGGCCTACGGCGCCTATGCCCTCGCCTGCGCCGCGGTGATCGTCCTGCTCAACCTGCTGGCCGAGGCGGTGGCGAAGCGGCCGCTGGCCGAAGCCAGCGCCGCCACCGTGCGCAGTTTCGCCGAAATCGCCACCGCGGTGCGCCACGCCGAGGCGGTGGAGGCCATGGGAATGTTCCCCGCCATGGCCGGACGCTGGCGGTATTCCCAGGCGGCCATGCTCGACCTCGTGCATCTCGGGCTGCGCCGCGCCAAGGCGCTGACCGCCGCCACCAAGGCCTTCCGCGCCCTGGTCACCGGCGGCATGGTGGCGCTCGGCCTGGTGATGTGCCTCAACGGCTGGGTGTCGGCCGGCAGCATGCTGGCCGGCAACCTGATGCTCGCCCGCATGCTGCTGCCCTTCGAGCGGCTGGTGGGAAGCTGGCGGCAGTGGGTGATGGCCCGCGCCGCCTGGAACCGCATCGCCGCCGTCCTGGCGGCGCCGCGGCGCCGCCGCGGCAGCATGGCCCTGCCCTGCCGCGAAGGCCGCGTCGAGGTGGAGCGGCGGTCCTATCTGCCGCCGGGCGCCGACCGCCCGGTGATCCGCAACGTCTCCTTCGCGCTGGCGCCGGGCGAGATGCTGGGCATCGTCGGCCCGTCCGCCGCCGGCAAATCGACGCTGGGGCGGCTGATGCTGGGCATCCTCGAACCCAGCGCCGGCGGCGTCTATCTCGATGGCCACAGCACCTGGCTGTGGGAACGCGAGGACTTCGGCCACTACGTGGGGTTCCTGCCGCAGCGGGTGTCGCTGGTCGAGGGCACCGTGGCCGAGAACATCGGCCGGCTGCGCGACGGCCCGCTCTCCGAGGTCGTCACCGCCGCCCGAATGGCCGGCATCCACGAGATGATCGCCGCCCTGCCGCGCGGCTACGACACGCCGCTCAGCGACCACGGCTATGGCCTGTCGGGCGGCCAGCGCCAGCGCATCGGACTGGCCCGCGCCCTCTATGGTGGGCCACGGCTGCTGGTGCTCGACGAACCCGGCGCCAGTCTCGATCAACCGGGCGAAGAGGCCCTGGTGGCGGCCATGGCGGCCGCCCGGCGGTGCCGCACCACGGTGGTGGTGATCACCCATCGGCCGGCCATCGCCGCCGCCGCCGACCGGTTGCTGGTGCTGCGGGATGGGATGGTCGACCGCCTTGCGCCGCCCACGGCAATGGCCGCCGGGGTGTTGGCGGCTTCGGCACCGGCCATGCTGGCCCGGGCGACATCGTGATGCGGGGAACCGGTCTGGTCGCCGCCACCCAGCGCGAGTTGGCTGCGGCCTTCGCCTTCGCCGCCATCCTGACGGTGTTCGTCAACCTGGCGTCGCTGGTGGTGCCGCTCTACGACATGCAGCTCTACGACCGCATCCTGCTCAGCCGCAGCATGGACAGCCTCGCCGCCCTGTCGGTGTTCTGCCTGCTGGGGATGGGCCTGTATGCCGTGCTGGAGTTCCTGCGCTCCAGCCTGTTCCTGGTGATGGGCGACCGGCTGGCGCGGCGCTTCGACGTCGCCACCCTGCGGGCGGCGCTGGCCCGCTCGCTGGACGGCGAGCCGGGGGCGGCGGCACAGGCGTTGCGCGATCTCAACGACCTGCGCAATTTCGTCATCGGCAGTGCGGTGGCGGTGCCGCTCGACCTGATGTGGAGCCCGGCGCTGCTGGCGGTGCTGACCATGCTGCATCCGCTCTATGGGCTCTACGGGGCGGTCTGCGCCCTGGTGTTGCTGGGACTCAGCCTGGCCAACGACCGCGCCACCCGCACCGACCTGGCCGATGCCACCGCCGCCGCCAATCGCTCGCTGTCCAGTCTCGCCGGCACCCTGCGCAATGGCGAACTGCTGGACGGGCTGGGGCTGTTGCCCGGGCTGGCACGGCGCTGGCTCCGCTCCCAGGGGCAACAGCAGGAACAGCTTGACCGCGCCGGCCGCCGGGCGATGGCCTATACGGCGCTGTCGCGTGCCAGCCGTCTGCTGATGCAGGGCGGCATCATCGCGCTGGGCGTGGTCCTGGTGGTGCGCCATCAGGCCTCGCCCGGCAGCATGATGGGAGCCACGCTGCTGGTGGCCAAGCTGCTGCAGCCCTTCGAGGTGCTGGTGTCCGGCTGGCGCCAATGGGTATTGCATGCCGCCGCCTGGAAGCGGGTCGCCGCCCTGCTGGGTCGCGAGGGTGACCGGCGGGCCGGCGTCCCCTGGGGCTGCGCCACCGGCCGCCTGATGGTGGCGGGCCTCGCGTTCTCCGCCGAGGGGCGCCGCATCCTCGACGACGTCTCGTTCACCGTCGAGCCGGGCGAAGCGCTGGCCATCACCGGGCCGTCCGCCGCCGGCAAGTCGACCCTGATCCGCCTCATCCTCGGCCTGGCCTCGCCCGACGCCGGAACGGTCACCCTCGACGGCCGCCCCACCGCCCTATGGCAGCGCGAGGACTTCGGTCGCCATGTCGGCTATCTGCCGCAAGCGGTGTCGCTGCTCGACGGCACGGTGTTCGACAACATTGCCCGCATGGGCGCCACCGACGCCGAGGCGGTGGTCGACGCCGCCCGCCGCGCCGGGGTGCACGAGATGATCGGCCGGCTGCCGCTGGGCTACGACACCTGGGTGGGCGGCGACAGCTTTGCCCTGTCCGGCGGCCAGCGTCAGCGCATCGCCCTGGCCCGCGCCCTGTACGGCAGGCCGAAACTGCTGCTGCTGGACGAGCCCAACTCCAACCTCGACCACCTGGGCGACGACGCCCTCGGCCGGGCCATCGCCGCCGCCAAGCAGGACGGAGCGGCCGTGGTGATCATCACCCACCGCCCCGCCATCCTCGATGTGGCCGACAAGCTGCTGGTGCTGCGCCAGGGCCGCGTCGAGCGCCTCAACATTCGCGAAGCCCCGCTCTCGCTCGTCAGGGAGACCCCATGATCAGCAACCTTCCCGCCGGCACCCCTCCCTCCTGGCAGACCACCCTCGACGCCGAGCTGCCGGCGCCCTCGCTGCGCCGGCTGGTGCTGGCCAGCGCCGCCACCGTGGCGCTGGGCTTCGGCGGCTTCTTCCTGTGGGCGGCCACCGCCCCGCTCGACAGTGCGGTGGCCGCCAACGGCATCATGGTCGTCCAGGGCAAACGCAAGACGGTGAGCCTCCTCGACTCCGGCATCCTGAAGGAGCTGCTGGTGGCCGAGGGCACCCGCGTCGCCGCCGGCCAGACCCTGCTGCGGCTCGACGAGACCCAGGCGCGGGTGCAGGTGGCGGCGCTGACGGTGCAGCGCTGGGCGGCCATATCGCGCGCCGCCCGGCTGCGGGCGGAGCAGCAGGACCTGCGCGAGCTGGCGCTGCCGCCCGACCTGCTCGATGCCGCGGCGGCCGACGCCGGGGTGGCGGCGGTGGTGGCCAGCGAGCGCCGGCTGTTCTCCGACCGCTGGCAGACCTTCGACAACACCATGGCGGTGCAGCGCAAGAAGGTGGCGCAGTTCACCGAACAGATCGCCGCCCTGCAGGCCCAGTCGGCGGCATCCCGCATCCGCCTGCGCAATGTCGGCCAGCAGCTCGACGGGGTCCGCCAGTTGGTGCCCAAGGGCTATGCCCCGCGCGACAAGGCCCTCGACCTCGAAGGCCGCCAGGCCGAGCTCAAGGGCTCGATGGGCGAATACCTCGCTCGTGAAGCCGAGGCACGCGAGAACATCGCCCAGGCCGAGTTGGAACTCACCCGGCTCCAGTCGTCGTGGCACGCCGATCTGGCCAAGGAACTCCAGGACGCCCAGGCCCAGGTTGCCGACCTGTCCGAGCGCCTGCGCGGCGCCGCCGACCTGTTGAGCCACAAGGAGGTCACCGCGCCCGAGGCCGGCACCGTCACCGACATCAAGGTGTTCACCCCCGGCAGCAGCATCGTCGCCGGCCAGCCGGTGCTCGACCTGGTGCCGCTGGACAACCGCCTGCTGGTGGAGGTGCCGGTCAATCCCAACGACGTCGAAAACGTCCATCTCGGACAGAAGGTCAACATCCGCCTGACCTCGTACAAGCAGCACAAGGTGCCGGTGCTGACCGGCCGGCTGGTCTATGTCTCGGCCGACCGCCAGACCGACCAGAAGGGCGAGCCCTATTTCCTGGCCCGCGCCGAGCTCGACCCCGACGCCCTGGCCGGCCTCAAGGGGGTGGCGCTCTATCCCGGCATGCCGGCCGAGGCGCTGATCATCGGCGGCGAACGCACCGCGCTGGACTACCTGCTCAGCCCGGTCACCGACAGCCTGCACCGCGCCATGCGCGAGGAGTAGGCGGGTCGCAATGCCGCTACCGCGCCGCCGCCTCGGCCGCATAGTCGGCGCGGAACTGCAGCCCGGCGGCGGCGGCTTCGTCCAGCAGCACCACCGCGTCGGGATGCAGTTGCAGCGCCGAGGCGGGCACCCGGGCGGTGACCGGGCCCTCCACCATCTTGGCCACCATCTCGGCCTTGGCGCTGCCGCAGGCCAGCAGCATCACGCGCCGGGCGCCGAGGATGGTTCCCACCCCCATGGTGATCGCCGTATGGGGAACCTCGCCGGGGGGCGGGAAATGGGGCCGGTTGGTGGCGCGGGTGGCGGCGCTCAAGCCGGCGGGGTGGGTGCGGCCGGCCAGGCTGGAGCCCGGCTCGTTGAAGCCGATATGGCCGTTGACCCCCAGCCCGAGGATCTGCAGGTCGAGCCCGCCGGCCGCGGCGATGGCCGCCTCATAGGCTTCGCAGTACCCCGCCAGATCACCGTCCTGCGTGCCGTCCAGCAGATGCACCCGGACGGCGTCGAGGTTGACGACGTCGATCAGATGACGGCGCAGGGTATGGGCGCAGCTGGAGGGATGCTGGGCGGTGATTTCCCGGTATTCGTCGAGGCCGAATACCGTGGCCCGGGAGAAATCCAGCCGGCGCCGCGCCAGTTCGGCATAGAGCCGGAGCGGCGTCGCTCCGGCGGCCAGCCCGAGCACGGCCGCCGGCCGGCGGGCCAACACATCGGCCACCAGACCGGCGGCGCGACGGGCAAGGGCTTCGGCGTCGGCTTCAACCAGGACCAGCACGGACGGCACCTCCAAAACGAATTGGGGGACGCCATCCTAGCCGCGCCATCCCCTCGCAGCCAGAGCGGTTTCGCGATAATTCGCGGCCGATCCTCATCCTGATGGATTATGGTACGCCATCTCCGCTGTGCCGATATTTACTCCGAAAGCCTTAACCAGCGTGCCCGCCGCCGCCGGCAGCGAGAATGCCGGCATATCCGGCCGACGGAGACGGCGAGCGGGAGGGTGTGATGACACGCGACGTTGTCTACCGCGATATCGAAGGGAAGCTGGGCATCGTTCCCGCCGTGTTCAAGGCGATGCCCGACGACGAACTGGAGTTGGAGTGGAAGCTGTTCCAGCGGGTGCAGTTGGACGACCAGACGCTCCCCGCCAAGTACCGTGAGCTGATCGGACTGGCCGCCGCCTCGGCGGTGGGTGACCCGTATTGTATGGTCGCGCATCGCGAGCTGGCCAAGCTGTTCGGCGCCGCCGACGAGGAGCTGGAGAGGGCCGTCGCCATCGCCAAGAGCGTTGCCGGCTTTGGCGCCTACCTCACCGGTTGCGACATCAGCCTTGAGACCATGCGCCAGGAGATCGGTCAGATTTGCGATTTCGTCCGCACGGCTCGGGGTAGTGTCGAGGCGGGTGCCCAGACCGGGGTCGCCCTGCACTAGGATATGAAGGGGGCAACACGGCGAGCCGCGTCAGCGGCTCGCCTGCTCGTAGGGAGGTCGTCATGGCCATGCAGATTCGCAGCCCCGCCTTCTCGAATGGGGCGCTGATACCGCGCAAATTTACTCGTGACGGCGAAAACCATTCGCCGCCGCTGGAATGGTCCGGAGCGCCGCCCGGTACCCGGAGCTTCCTGGTGGTGATGGAGGACCCCGACGTCCCCACTGGGGTGTTCCGTCACTGGGGGGTGTTCAATGTTCCGCCGGAGAGGTCGTCGCTGCCCGAGGCGGCGGCTGCCGAGGCCATCGGCATCAATGATTTCGGCCGTCGCGGCTATGATGGGCCGCAGCCGCCGCGGGGGCACGGGCCGCACCATTACCGCATCCGCGTCGCCGCCCTCGATGTCGACCGCCTGCCTGTGCGGCCGTCGGTCAGAGTCGTCGACGTGTGGGCGGCGGCGGAGCCGCATGTGCTCGACCAGGCCGAAATCGTCGGCGTCTACGCCCGCGGCTGAGTGGCGACGCCGGCCTCCGCCACCAGCCGATCGGTGGCGGTTTCGATGCGCCGCTCCAACTCGGCCATGAAAGCCTTGCGGTCCATGCCGGGGGCGATGACCGGAAGGAACTCGACGGTGATGGTCCCGGGCCGCTTGAGGAAGCTGCGCCGGCCCCAGAACATCCCCGAATTCAACGCCACCGGCACCACCGGCGTCCCCATGGAGCCGTAGAGCATGGCGACGCCGGAATGATAGGGCAGCCTGGTGCCGGGCGCGGTGCGGGTGCCCTCGGGGAAGATGATGACCGGGCGGCCCTCGGCGGCGGCGGTCTGGGCGCCCTTGACCATGGC
The DNA here is from genome assembly GCA_016183945.1 of Magnetospirillum sp. The sequence goes on along the minus strand of JACPDP010000019.1, from coordinate 8,675 downwards.
CTTCAGCGCCTTGGCGCCGGCGCTGCGGTCGATGGCGATGACGCCGCTCTTGGCCAGGTACCAGCCGAAGAACGGAATCCAGGTCAGCTCGCGCTTCAGGATGTAGGCGGGGTCGTTCAGCACCAGGCGGAAGGCGAAGGTCTCGAAGGCCGACTGGTGCTTGGCGGCGACCAGGAAGCCGCCGCTCGGCAGGTTCTCCCGCCCCCGCACCTGCCAGCGCACCCCGGCCACATGGTCGAGGAGCCCCAGGCTGATCGCCACCCAGCGGCGGGCGGCCACCACCATCACCCGGCGCGGCAGCAGCAGCAGCGGCAGGTAGAGCACCGACATCAAGACCATCACGGCGAGGAACAGGGCGCTGAACAACGCCGAACGAATTACGGTCACGGCCACTCCCCGGCGGGTACCATCCAGTTGCGCAATACCGCCGCTAAATACTTCGTCCACTCGGTGGCGAGCAAGTGGGCAGTGCCGGGCCAGCGCCACCATTCCTGCTTGACCGCGTCGGGAAATACCGGATGCGGCACGATGACGGCCCCCGGCATGGCATGGCGGAACTCAAGCAGGCTGCGGCGCATGTGATAGGCGGCGGTGACCAGACGCAGGGTGCGGACCTTCTCCGCCCGCATCCAGGCGGCGGTCTCGGCGGCGTTGCCCACGGTGTCGTCGGCCTCGTAGCCCAGCGCGATCCGGCCGCCCAGATCGGGCCGGCCGGATGGATGGGAGTGGTGGCCGGTGGTCTTCAGCAGATCGGCGACCTCGACCCCCTTGTGCACCCCCGAAACGAACAGCCGGCGGCCCAGTTGGGCCTCCAGCAGCGCCACGCCGGTGGCCACCCGCTCGCTGCCGCCGGTCAGCACCACGATGGCATCGGTGGCGGTGGCGCGGTCCTCGACTTCGCCGGGGACGGTGGCGGCGAACCACACCAGCCCCAGCAGCCAGGCCAGCGCCAAGGCGAGGCCGAGGCCGAACGCCGCTCCGGCCAAGCGGATCGGACGGTGCAGCAGAAACCTGCCGTCCGCCCTGCTCATCGTCGATGTTCCTCAGGCGCCAAGCGCGCGCCTCTCACCGCGCTCATAGCATCTTCGACAGCGAACCGTGGACGGTCATGCGCGCCGTCAGCATGGCCAGCACGGCGGACACCGCCGGCAGCATGCCGATGACCACATAGCCGCTCAAGGGCAGGCTGAGCGAGGGCAGGAAGCCGCCTTCGAGCCGCCGGGCCGCCCAGCCGATGGCCGACAACGCCGGCACCGCCAGCATGAGCCCGATCAGCCCGCCGCCGAAGCCCAGCGAGAAGGCGCGGTCGGCGAACTGGCGGGCGACATAGTCGTCATGGGCGCCGATCAGGTGCAGCACCTCGATCAGGCTGTGATGCACCGCCATGCCGGTGCGGGTGGCGTAGACCACGGTCAACGAGGTCACCAGCCCGATCAGCACCAGCACGGCCAGGGCCATCCACTCGATGGTGCGCGACAGGCCGATCAGCCGCGACAGCCACACCCGGTGGTCGTCCAGCGAGGCGCCGGGCACCGCGCGCGTCAGCCGGTCGGCCACCTCGCCCAGGTCGATGCGCGCCTCGGGGTCGATGGCGACGTCGATCAGGCGCGGCAACGGCATGTCGTGCACCACGTCGGTGCTGCCCAGCCAGGGTTCGAGCAGGGCCAGGGTCTGGCGCTTGTCCAGCGCCTTGACGGTGCGCACTCCGGGCACCTTGCGCATGATTTCGCCGGCCAGCCGCACCCGTTCGTCGGTCAGCGCCTCGGTGCTGTCGCCGCCGGCCGGGATGATCTGGACCGTCAGCGTTCCCGAGACGTCGCGGTCCCAACGCTCGATGACGCTGTTGATGACGAATACCCCGGCCACCGCCATGGCCGACAGGAACACCATCAGCGCCACCAGCCAGGGCAGGAAGCGGCTGGTGGCGTCACCCTTGAGCGGCAGGTCGGAATGGCGGCTGAAGATCATTGCACGCTCGTGACCAGGCCGTGTTCGATGTGCAGCCGGGGATGATGGGCGAAGCGGTCCACCAGCGCCTGGTTATGGGTGGCGATGACGATGGTGGTGCCCAGCTTGTTGAGCTCCTCGAACAGGTGAAGCAGGCGCATGGCGATGGTGTCGTCGACGTTGCCGGTGGGCTCGTCGGCCAGCAGCAGGTCGGGGCGACCGATCACCGCACGGGCGATGGCGACCCGCTGCTTCTGCCCGCCCGACAGCGTCGACGGCTTGGAGTTCAGCTGTTCGGTCAACCCGACCCAGCCCAGCAGCTCGGGCACATGCCTGTGGATGTCGGATTCGCGCACCCCCCGCACCCGCAGGGGCAGGGCCACGTTGTCCACCGCCGAGAGGTGGTCGAGCAGGCGGAAATCCTGGAACACCACGCCGATGCGCCGCCGCAGCGCCGGCAACTCGTAGCGCTTGGTGGCGGCCAGGTCGCGGTCGAACACCACCACGCGGCCGCGCGTCGGCCGCAGTCCAAGATACATCAGGCGCAGCAACGACGATTTACCGGCGCCCGACGCTCCCGTAAGGAAGTGGAACGAGCCCGATGGTAAGGCGAACGACACGTCCTGCAGCACTTCCGGACCCAGTCCATAGCGCAATCCGACGCTGTCGAAGCGGATGATGTTTTGCCCACGAGGCCGATGCCGCACGGCGTCTTCTCCCGAAGGGCGGCAGGATGACACGGCGGTGGCGCGTTAGTCCAGCGCGCGCTTGTGTTGGTTTGGGCTTAAGCCTATAAGAAAGAAGGTCTTGGCGGGTGTTTACGCTCCATGCTTATCAGTTGCCCTAGCTGCTCCACGAGTTTTTCGGTCCCGGACAAGGCTCTGGGGGCCAATGGCCGCACCTTGAAATGCGCCAAATGCGGGCACAAGTGGTTCCAGGCGCCGCCCGAGCCCGAGCCGGCCGAGGACGACCTCGATCTCGACCTCGACATGGAGGAGCCGCCGCTGTCGGCCCGTCCGTCGCCGCGGGCGGTGGCACGGGCCGCCGAGCCCGACTACGAGTTCGAACAGCCGCCCATCCCCGACCTCGGCAACCGCTTCGACAGATCGAAGCGCGACGAGGTGCCCGACCTGATCGACGACGGGCCGCAGCCCGTCCCCGAGGTGTTCGCCCAGCCGGCCGATGGTGGCAAGAAGGGGACCGCCGGCCTGTGGATCCTGCTGTTCCTGCTGCTGGTCGGCGGCCTCGGCGGCGCCGCCTTCTATTTCCAGGACAAGCTGGTGGAGGCCGTGCCCGAGGCGGGAGAGATCCTGTCCCAGGCCGGTCTGCGCCGCGAGAAGCCCGGCGCCGGGTTGCAGCTGCGCAGCGCCGGCACCCCCGAGCGCTTCGTCCATAACGAAACCGAAGTGCTGATCGTGCGCGGCGTCATCGCCAACATCACCGATCGCGCCCGCCCGGTGCCCACCATGAAGCTGGTGCTGGTCAACAAGGACAAGCAGGTGGTCCAGGAAAAGGTGACGCAGCCGCCGGTCACCGCCCTGGAGCCGCAGGGCACCGCCAGCTTCAAGATCATGCTCGAACGTCCCGACCCCAATGCCGTCGAGGTCAACGTCGTGTTCGTCGAGGGCGAGACGAAGTAGGGCGGCTCCCGATTCTACTTCACCGCTTCAAGCCAGGCGGTCAGATCGTCGGTGACGTGGTGGACGTGTGACAGGTCCACCGGCGTGGGTTCGAGGGCGGCGTCGGGGTGGTTGTCCTCGCGCACCCACACGGTGGTCATGCCAATGGCGGCGGCCGGCACCAGATTGCGCTGGATATCCTCACGGCATGGCGGTCCAGCATCAGCCGATAGGTCGCGGGCTCGGGCTTGGGGATGAAGGCGGCAGCGGCGATGTCGAACACGCCCTCGAAATGGCGGGCGATGCCCAGCCGGCCCAGCACATTGGCGGCATGGCGTTCCGAGCCGTTGGTGAAGATCAGCTTGCGCCCCTTCAGCCGTTCCAGCGCCGCATCCAGGCGGGGCGCCACGTCGAGCACGGTGCAGTCGATGTCGTGGACGTAGTCGAGGAAGGCATCGGGCTCGATGGCGTGGCGGATCATCAGCCCGCGCAGCGTGGTGCCGAACTCGTGATAATAGCGCTTCTGCAGCCGGAAGGCGTCGTCAAGCGCCAGGCCCAGGCGCTGGGCGATGAACTGGCGCATGCGCACGTCGATCTGCGGGAACAGGCTCGACGACGCCGGATAGAGCGTATTGTCGAGGTCGAACACCCAGGCGTCCACATGGCCCAGCCCAAGGCGGCGGGGATCGTCGTCGTGCGTTTGCATCCGCAACAGGTACTGGGCCGGCGCGCCGAAGGCAAGGACGTTGGCGGCCGTACATTGTCCAGAACGGCTCGCGCGCTATATCTGCTTGGTCTTTCCGTCGTCTACCCCGACGCGCCGCACGCCTTCCACGCCGACTACCGGCCGAGTTGGCGCGAGGTGCCGGCCAAGGACGGCTGGCAACGCCTTCAGGCGTGGTTCCGGGCCAACGGGCTGGGGTGAGGCCGGCCATTTTCCCGGTCGTTAACCACTGCCCTCCTATGGTATGCAGGCATGGGTAAACGGGGTACGGTCGCTCAATGAAAACAATGTCTGACCGGCAGCGGCCACGCGGGAGCGTCGCCGTCGAACTGGGAGCGGCGGCATTGGCCGCCTATCCCGGCCAGGCGGTGGTGCTCGACCGTCAGGGCCGCGTGGTGGCCACCAACGAGCACGCCGAACCGCTTGCCACCGCCATCGCCGAGGGCCGCCTGGACAATCTGGCGGAACTGCTGTCGTCTGGCGGGGCCGCGGGTGTGGTGGAGACCCTGCCGCTGGCCGGCGGCGGCCGCCTCATCATCGAGCTGTCCGCCCTTCCCGCCGCCGATGGCCGCGTCCTGGTGCTCGGCCGCGACGTGACGTTGGAGCGCAATCTGCGCTCGGCACTGGTGGAATCGCGCCAGCGCTACAAGGATTTGGTGGAAATCTCCAGCGACTTCGCCTGGGAGGTGGGGCCCGACGGCCGCTTCGCCTTCGTCAGCCCCAAGGGGGCGCTGGGCTATACCGCAGACGAGTTGGTCGGCCGCCGGCCACAGGACTACGTGGTGGAGCAGGGCGAGAGCCAGGGCGCCGCCCAACTGTTTTCCGCCGCCATGGCCATGGAAGACACCGAGGTGTGGATGCGCCTGGCCGACGGCTCGCAGGCCTGCCTGCTCACCTCGTCGACGCCGTTGCGGGGCGACGGCGGCGACTGGCGCGGCGCCCGCGGCGTCTGCCGCGACATCACCCAGGAGCGGCTGCGCGACGCCGCCCTGTCGCGCGCCAACAACCGCGAGCGGCTGCTGTCCTATATTGTGCGCACCATCCGCGACGAGGTCGACCCCGCCGACATGCTGAAGGCGGCGGCGGCATCCACCGCCAAGGCCCTGGGCGCCACCGGCTGCCGCATCTTCCGCATCCTGCCCGACGGGCTGGACTTCGCCCTGGCCGCCCAATATGGCGAAGCCGGGGAGGAGACCGGACTGCTCGACAACTTCCTCGCCACCGACCACATCGAACAGGACGTGGACGGCTGGCACCTGCTGGCCACCGTCAGCCGCTACCGCCATTCCATCAACGGCGCCATCTGCCTGTGGCGGGCGCCGGTGCGGCCGGGCTGGAGCGACGACGACCGCCTGCTGGTGGACGACGTCTCCAATCAGGTCGGCCTCGCCTGCGAGCAAATCGCCAACCACGAACGCATCCTCAAGCTGTCGCGTACCGATGGGCTGACCGGCCTGTTCAACCGCCGCGCCTTCTTCGAGGAGATCGCCCGGCGCTTCCAGCGCCTGTCGCACGAGGGCAAGCCGGCCGCGCTGATTTATGCCGACCTCGACAACTTCAAGCTGGTCAACGACGTCCACGGCCACCAGACCGGCGACGAGGCGCTGCTGGCGGTGCGCGACCTGCTGTTGCAATACACCCGCCCGGTCGATCTGGTGGCCCGCCTGGGCGGCGACGAATTCGCCATCTGGCTGGAGAACGCCGAGGAGCCCACCGCGGTGACGCGCTGCCACGACCTGCTGTCGGCCAGCCGCGGCCTCGACCGCTTCTCGGGCACGCCGGAGAAGCCGTTGCACATGTCGCTGGGCGTGGCGGTGCACAACGGCAACACCGGCGAGACCCTGGAAGACGTCATCGCGCGGGCCGACAAGGCCATGTACGAGGTCAAGCGCGACGGCAAGGGCAGCTATCGCCTGGCGCCGCCTCCCGGTGGAGCAACGGCGCCGTGAGCCTCTTCAAACGCTGGTTCGGCGGCGGCCGCACGCTGTCCTATGAACAGGCCAAGGAGCTGGCCAGCCACCAGGATGCTTCGGTGCGCGCCGAACTGGCCGGCCGCGACGACGTGAGGCCCGAGATTCTCTACTTTCTTGCCGAGGATACCAGCGCCGAGGTGCGGCGCAGGGTGGCCGGCAATGTGGCCTCGCCGGCCCAGGCCAACCTGCTGCTGGCCGGCGACGGCGACGACGCGGTGCGCGCCGGCCTGGCCGCCAAGATCGCCGGCCTCGCCCCCGGACTGACGCCGCACGAGCAGGACCGTCTCAGGCGCATGACCTTCGAGGCCGTCGAGATGTTGGCGCGCGACCAGATTCCCCGCGTCCGCCAAATGCTGTCCGAGGCGCTGAAGGACCTGGTGGACGCGCCGCCCGAGGTCATCCGCCGGCTGGCCCGCGACGCCGAGCTGGCGGTGTCCGGTCCAGTGCTGCAGTACTCGCCGGTGCTGACCGACGACGACCTCATCGAAATCATCTCGGTGCGGCCCATCGCCGGGGCGCTGTCGGCCATCTCGCGGCGCAGCGGCGTCAACACCCGGGTGGCCGACGCCATCGCCGCCACCGACGACGTGGACGCCATCGCCGTGCTGTTGGGCAACCAATCCGCCCAGATCCGCGAGGAGACGCTGGATCGCCTGGTGGACCGCGCCTCCGATATCGAGGCCTGGCACAAGCCGCTGGTGCAGCGGCCGCAACTGCCGGGTCGGGCGGCGGGCAAGCTGGCCCGCTTCATCGCCGCCGAGCTGTTGCAGACCCTGGCCCAGCGGCGCGACCTCGACCCCGCGGCGGCCGAGGCGGTCGCCAGGGTGGTGCGGAAGCGCTTCGACGAAATGGACGCGCCCGCCGGTCCCGCCAAGGCCGAGGCCAAGCGCGCCGCCGATGAGGCCGCCGCGCTGATGCGGGCGCGCAGCATGCACGCCGCCGCTCAATTGGACGAGACCGCGGTGGATACGGCGCTGTCCTCGGGCGATCAGGCCTTCGTGGTGGCAGCGCTGTCGCTGCTGAGCGGCTTGCCCCTGGAATCGGTCAACAAGGTGGTCGCCACCCAGAGCCCCAAGGGCATGCTGGCGGTGTGCTGGAAGGCCGACCTGTCGCCGACTCTGGCCGTCCACCTGCAGACCCGCATGCTGCACCTGCCCGCCAGCCGCGTGCTCAACCCCCGCGGCGGCGACTACCCGTTGCGCGCCGACGAGATGGAGTGGCAGTTGGAGTTCTTCGGGGCCTGACTTCACCCTCCCCGGCTCAGAAAAGGGAAATCCCCCTCTTCATTGCCTCCACCGCCGCCACCAGGCGAACGCGGGTGCCGGGTTCCATGGCGGAGTGGCCGGCGTCGGGAACCATGGTCAGCTGCGCCCTGGGCCATGCCGAGGCCAGTTCGTGCGCCGTCACCGCCGGGCACACCATGTCGTAGCGGCCCTGCACGATGGCCACCGGCAGATGGGCGATGCGGGGCAGGTCGAGCAGCAGTTGGCCCTCGGCGAGAAAGCCCCGGTTGACCATGTAATGCGCCTCGATGACGGCCATGGCCAGGGCTCCCGGCCCATCCGACTCGCCGGCCTCGGGTCTGGGCAGCAGGCGGGCGCAGGCCTCCTCCCAGGCGCACCAGGCGCGCGCCGCCGAGTGGCGCATCTCGGGGTCGGGATGGGTCAGCCGGCGGTAATAGGCGGCCAGCAGGCCACCGCGCTCGCCCTCCGGCAGGTGGCCGGTGAAGCGGTGCCAGGCTTCGGGGAAGACGCGCGCCATGCCGGTGAGGAACCACTCCACCTCGGCGGCGCGGAACAGGAAGACGCCGCGCAGCACGAAGCCCAGGCAGCGCTCGGGGTGGGTCTCGCCATAGGCCAGCGCCAGGGTGCTGCCCCACGAGCCGCCGAACAGCAGCCAGCGCTCGATGCCGAGATGGGCGCGCAACCGCTCCATGTCGGCCACCAGGTCCCAGGTGGTGTTGCCCTCCAGCGAGGCCGTCGGCCACGAGCGGCCGCACCCACGCTGGTCGAACAGCACGATGCGCCAGAACCGCGGATCGAAGAAGCGGCGATAGGCCGGCGCCGTCCCCGCTCCCGGCCCGCCATGCACGAACACCACCGGCACGCCCCGGGGGTTGCCCGACACCTCCCAATAGAGCTGGTGACCCTCCACCGTCTGCATGCCCCAGTCATGCGGCTCGATGGGCGGGTAGAGGTCCATGAGGTGCGAGTCCTTCATGACGCCATCATGGCCCAGACCGCTTCACGGCGTCGAGAGGCGGAAGGGGTTAGGCCTCACCACGGATCAGTTTTCTTGACGTCAGGAATCCCCGCGTGATTCAAGGAGTCCGCCCTTGATGGAGCGGAGGCGTGGGGATGGGGGGAATCGAGCGTTTGGCCGAGTCGATCTCGGCAGATTTGGCGGCGCGGC